>JBGUYA010000069.1:0-6584 GCA_045118435.1 Quinella sp.
ATTACTCTGCAAGGCGCGGCGTCTTTATCGACGGTCAATATCGTTGAAACTCCCGTCAACATCAACAACTCCTACGGAAATAAAACCGTAACTGCCACCAACGCCAACGACACCATTATTAACACGGGCTCACATGCTACGATAAGTGCTCTGCGCGGCAACGATTCCATTAGCAATAACGCCGCAGAGGTTTCAATCAACGCGGGCGAAGGCAACGATTCAATTTCCAACACCGGCAAGAATGTAACGATAAATCCGCAAGAAGGCGACGACAACATTTACAACAACGCCGCAAATGTCACTATCCAGAGCGCGTCGGGGAATCATTCCGTTTTCAGTCACGGCAAAGCAGTTGAAATTTATGGCAGTGCGGGCAAGGACACCATTGAAAATTACACCTATTCCAATGAAGTTATAATCTTAAGCGGTGCGGGCGACGACTCCATTAAAAACGCGGGAAATAAAGCCAAGATTCACGGCGGCGCAGGTAATGACACCATTACAAGCAAAAGTACTTCGACTTCAATTTATGCCGCTGACGGCAACGACTTAATAAGCCTCAGCAGTTCCTACAAGAACACGGTTATCGGCGGCGCGGGCGACGACACAATCACTTTGGATTGGAACAGCAACAACGCCCTAATCAAACACGACAAAGGCGACGGCAACGACGTTATCGAAGGTTTCAATGCGACTTCAACTTTGCAACTCGGCAACGGCAATGACTCTTACACAAAATCAATCGAAGGCGACGACGTTATTGTTACTGTCGAGGGAGAAACTATCACGCTCAAAGGTGCCGCGAAGTTATCCCAGCTCCATATCGACGGTCTTACAAAGTTAAATGTCAACAACACTTTGAACGCAGTCGCGCTAATCGGTGGTCGCGTGGAAGACAGCGTTGTCAACAGCGGCAACAGAGTAACAATCAGCACGTTTGCGGGCAAAGATACCATTGAAAATCGCGGCTCACGAGTCACAATCGACGCGGGCAACGATAAAGATTTCATTACCAACATCGACGCCAACAACGTATCAATCAATTCGGGCGAAGGCTCGGACGTTGTTTCCGTTATCGACAGCAAGGGCGTAACAGTCGACGCGGGCGAAGGCTCTTTGAGCAGACAAGGCGACATAATAAGCGTTAGTGGCGGGTTCTATAATGTAATTTACGGCAACGGTAGCAAAGATACTGTCACCAACCTCAACAGCAACAACGGAACGATTTTGAGTGGCGCGAATAACGATTCTATTGCCAATACCGACAGCAAGGGCGTATCAATCGACGCGGGCGACGGCAACGACGTAATAACGCTCAGCGGCGGGTTAAGAAATACAATCATGGGCGGTACTGGCGCAGATTCAATTCACATTTCCTCGACTGAAAAAGATCTTTTAATCCAACACTATCTCGGCGACGGCAACGACACTATCTACGGTTTCAATGAAAATTCGACATTGAAACTTAATAACGAGTATAACAAGAGCTATATCAATAATCAGACAAGTGATGGCAGGGGCTATTTCAAGCAAACAAGTGAGAAAAACAATATTATCATCAAGCATTTTCCGTCATGGCGAAAAAATTCAACCGAAGAAACTATCGTACTCGCGAACGCCGTAAGCTTAGCGTCGGTCAATATTTTAGGTATCGTCTCTCAAGGAGCGAACATCGATAATCGTACCAGAAACATCGCAATTAGCGGCACCGCCGTCAACGATACCATCAAAAATAGAGTAAGCAACGTCACGATAAACGCTCGCGAGGGCGACGATTCCATTACGAATTTTTTCGGCGACAACGTGACAATCGACGGCGGCTCTGGCAACGATACCATTTTCAATTACGGCATCGGTTACGGCAATAACGTCAGCATAAACGGCGGCGAGGGCAACGATAAAATTTCCGTTTCTGGCGGAAACAACACAATTAACGCAGGAGACGGCAACGATCATATTTCCGTTTCTGGCGCGACGGGCAACAACACAATTAACGCGGGCGAGGGCGACGATGTTATTTCTCTTTCGGGATATAGTAGAAACCCCTTGATTCAATACGCGGACGGCGACGGCAATGATATCATTTACGGCTTTAATCCGACTGCGACGCTATGCATTGCGGGCACAGATTTTACTACTCAACGTTCGAGGTACAACTACGAGGATATAATTGTTAATGTTGGCAAAGGTTCCATTAAGCTGAAAGACGCCGCGAAGTTAAGGACTTTCAATATCGTTAAGGATACCAGAGAATTTCCGCTGAGTATCACCAATGACAATGATGATGTTTCGATTGTCGGCACGTCGCTTGAAGATACCATAAGCAACAGCGGCAAGAACGTCACAATCAGCGCGGCGGACGGCAACGATACCATTTCCAACACTGGCAACAACGTCACAATCGACGGCGGCGCGGGCAGTGATTCAATCGTCAATGACTACGGTTTTTATGCGTCAATCGCGGGCGGCGACGGCAACGACTATATCACCGTGCTAAGCAGTTCCCAAGCTACAATCAACGCGGGCGCGGCTGACGACGTTATCAGCCTCAAAGGCAACGACGAAACTTTTATCGAGTACAATGCGGGCGACGGCAACGATATTATTTACGGCTTTGATGAAATGTCGACGCTGAACATTGTCAAAAGCGAATTCACTTCCTCAACCACCGACAACGGCGATATTGTTGTTAATGTCGGCTCCGATAAAATCACAATCGACGGCGGCGCGACTTTATCAAATCCGAATATCACTTCCGGCACGCATATTACTTTCACGATTAAGAATTCCGAAGTAACTTGCGACACCGACGTTCCCGAATCGGTTATCAAAGACGCTTACCGATTTAATAAGGAACTGTCTTTGCTGACAATCAACGGCGACTTCAAAGATTATTCCGTCACGGTTAAAAACGACGAAGCCTCTTCCGTTAAAGTGACTTTGAATAATTACGGCTCGGCGAATTTAAATAGCGGCTCCACTCTCGAATATAAGCTTGAGGACGGAAAAATTAATGCAACGCTGTTAAGTAAAAACTACGACGATCAAATCACATTCAGCGAAGATGCGGACTTTAATTACGGCAAGATTCAAGCCGAAGTATTTAAGAACAGCACGGTTTCGACTAAAGGCGCGAAAAAGATTTCCTTCGACAATGATTCTACTGCAAATGTTACGGCTCCGAGAGATTATCAAATCGTCGTTGACGCAAGCAATATCTTGGTTAATGACCTGCCGATAAATGCCAAAAACGGTTCGGGCACAGTTACCGTAGAAAAGAAAGGCTTGAGCATTGAAGGTTACGGCGTGCAACAGTTCGCTGATTTGGAAATAGCCAAGAAAAGTTACTTCGGAAAACTCGCGCCGATGACGGTAACTTATGATTCCGACGAAGAAATTTACACGGTTTACAACACGGTTGACGTTAAAACCCTTTCAAGCGACTTTGTCAAGGTGAAGTTTGACTTCAGAGACGATACTAAAGCTCAAACCGCCACTGATGAAAAATATGCTTATTACAAAGTCAATGACGTAGTGATTATGCTTGCAAAAGATTTGGACAATGCCGAAGTCGTAGAGGTAAACGGCAGAACATTTAAAGTTCAAGGTGAGGAACTTGACGCGGAAAAAATCGGTCGGATAACCCTTGACGAGCAACTTACTTTCAGCGGCACGATAATAGATTATGACGGCGTTAAAACAACTTACGCGCAGAATAAACCCGTAATTTATTCGGCGGACGGCAAGGAAATTACGATAAGCGACGCGGCAACCCTTACGACCGACGACAACACCAAAACTTTCAAATGCGAGGCGGGCAGTTACGTCATTAATGGCAGAAGTTTTGAGACTTCGGCGGATTTAATGTTCACTGCCGACAAAGGCAAAATTAAAATCCCGTTGAGCGACGCGGCGACCGAAATTTACTTCGACGGCGTGAAAGTCAGCGGCATTTCGGACGGTGGAGAAATTATCTTCGATTTGAACGGCGGAAAAATCTCCGTACCAAACGGCGCGACCCTCAACCTTACGTCGCCCGACGAGATTAAATTAAATCTCGCGGCGGGCAGTTACACGGTCAACGGCAACAAAATTTCTTTCGACAACGCGCTTGAACTTGCCGCCGACAAAGACAACGTTAAAGTCCCGCTCGGCAATGTTCCAGTCACGATTAACGGCGCGAAGATTAGCGGCTCCGACGTCGCGCAGATTGACGTTGACAAGAAGATTGCCCTGCCCGACGGCGCGTTTGTCTCCAACGTCACAGAAAATCTTTTCAAGCTCACCGCGAAAAATTCTGCCGCCTCTTTCGGCACCGCCAATAAAAAAGTTCTGCTGACCGAAGACGGCACGGCTTACATTGGATTCAATAAAGAAAATTCAATCGGCGTCGGGTTCAACGCGCTCATGTTCGAGCAGGTAGAAATTCTCGACAACGACGCTTGGATGGTCGAGACTTCGGGCACGAGCGGCATTGATAAAATCACGGGCATAAAGAGCGGCGCGACGATTACAACTTCGACAGAATACGTTGACGCGGGCGATTTGCGCTTTGAAGTGGAGACGGACGGCGCGGGCGACTTCACCATTTGCGGACAAAAATTCACAACTGCCGACGCGAAAAATATTTATGTCGTTCGCGGCAACTCAAGCGGCGAAATAAAAGTTAGTCTGCTCGCCGATGAATTTAAAGACGATGATTCAGAGGCGGCAGGAAAAACTTATCGATACGATAAAGCGGGCGATTACACCGTCAACGGAATTACTTTCCACGCGGAAAAAGGAACTAAGGTTCAGACGATAACGCGCGGCGTTCAGTTCGATTTATCGACGGGCAAATTTGAATACGACGGCTTGACGCTTGAAGGTTCGGGCACCGCGCAGATTAACCGCTACAACGCGAGCTTGATCTCCTTGACGGACGGCGCGAAGGTTAGCGGCTCCGACGAATCAAAATATTTTAACCGCCAGTTCGAGATTGAAGGCACGGTTGAGCTTATCGGCAAGAAATTTGAAAGTGACGAGCCGACAAGATGCGCCTTGCTCAATATTCAAGAGGCGTTGGAGGGAATTCCCACGCCCTTAACCGGCTTTGTCGTCGATGATAAATACGTTGCGATTCAAAATGATAGTTATGATTATGTGAAGGTCGTCGACAAGAAGATAAAACAAATTAAGGGCGTCAAGGCTTCGGCGCAAATGAGCGGCAACGGCTTGGCGAACGTTTCAATCTTGACTTCGGGCGGCGGCATCTTCACAATCAACGGCAAGGACTACGACATTAAGGATAACAGCGTCGGCGTCATTTTCCAAACCGACGGCACTGGCAACGTCGCCAATATCAAGTTGCAACACGGCGCAGTTACCGCCAACTTCAAGAACGCGATAAGCATTAACGATAAAGCGGTTCAAGTGACGGGCACGGACGGAATTACCGTTGAGGGCAACGAGACGGGCGTCAAGGAAATTTCAAACGTCGCGGGCGAATTGGTCGGCAATCACCGCAGGGAAGTCAATGTACTAAACGCGGGCGGCGCGGAAAAATTGACGAGTTCAGCTGACGGCACGATTAATTTCAACGGGAATAAATTCGAGACGAGCGCGGGCAAAACTTTTGAGTTGAACAGTTCGGGCGAAGTTGTCGGGCTTGAAAATGCGCAGAGTGATAAATTGTTGTCGGCGAACGTCACGGAAAATTTTGTTGCAATGGAGCTTTCGACAACGGACGGGCTTGAAGAAGTTTTTGGGGACTTTTCGGAAGGGTTGACGGTCAACGGCGTTTTCGTTAAGGTGACGGACAGCACCAATTTTGTCGTGAAGAACGACGAGGAAAACATTTACATAGAGACGACCGCCGCCGATTTGTTCACGATTAACGGCAAAACTTTCGAGACTTACGCCGACAAGACGATTTTCAAACTCGATGCGCAGGGTAATGTCAGCGAGATAGTGACGGATGTTTTCTTCCTTGACGAGGCGGCTTATCTGATTGAAGGCGACTTCACCGACGAAATAATTTTCAATGGCAAAAAGTTCTGCGTGACGGGTACGAACGACACGAGTATTTTCATTGGCAACGAGACGATGATTGGCGTCGAACTCGCGCGAAATTCTGTTAAAGTTGTAGAGAGTAGCGACGCTAGCGAAATCGCGGTAAGCGGCGGGGGTGAAATAACTGTTGGCGATAACACTTTCAGCACGTCGGACGATTTTATAGGCGTTGCAACGGAGTCTTTGATAGAAAATTTCATTGGGACGATAAGCGGCAAACTCGGCGGAATTGACCTTGCTGGGCTTACAATCACGACCGACGACGAATTTAGCGCGACGAGTGACAGCGAAAAAATTACCGCGCTTGACAATCTCAAAAACGCCTCCTTCACTTGCGGCGACTTTGAAGACGTGATGATTAACGGCGCAGAAATTTCCGTTACGAACTCGGAAGAAGTCACGGCGACGATTAGCGACGGCGTGTTGAAGATTGACGGCTTGAAGGACAACGCGATTGTCAGCAATTCGGGCGAGGCGGTCAATTACACTGTCGAGGAAAACGGCGAGTTCTTAATCGGCGAAACCGAGTTCAA
>JBGUYA010000070.1:0-3545 GCA_045118435.1 Quinella sp.
GCCGAAGTGGCGGAATTGGCAGACGCAGCAGACTCAAAATCTGCCGTAGGCAACTACGTGCCGGTTCGAGTCCGGCCTTCGGCACCAACACGAAATTAATTATAGAAAATAAAGAAAGTCCCGTTCAGTCAATGAGCGGGATTTTCCTTTATGCCCGTTTAAACTTTTGACCGACGGCAAGCTTTAAGCGGTCAGCCACGCCGCTCGGCAGTTCCAATGCCGCCCACGCTCCAAAGCAAAAACTCATGCCAATCCAAGGCAAAACATTCCGCGCAATTTTTTTTATGCAAAAATCTTTGTCGAGATAAACAACGTCGATAGCAAAGCGCATAAACAACATGTGAATGCTGTTGCACGGAGCAAGTAATAATCCGTGCCCTTCGTCGAGACGACGCCGCCCCATTAGCCCGCGCAGGCGGCTCAGAAAACTTTCCGCAATCTCAACTTCAAGCGTCGTGCCGTTGATAAAAAATTTTGCCATAACTCACCTTAAAAACTTCGCCAAAACCATCAGCGCAAGCCCAATCGCCAGCAAGACAAACAAAATCGGGAGCGCGACGAAAAACATCAGCGCGGCGAACGCGACGCCAATCAAAATCATGGCAATTTGCGCAAGGCGGTTGCCATTAATCAGCGCACGAACAAACGAACTGGCAATCCGACTTAGAAAACTCGAACCGCCATAATTTATGTAAGTCCTGCGCGAGCTGTAGTCATAATTTTTTTTGTGTTCGCGGGAAGTTTCTTCGCGAGCTTGCCCGTCCGTCGAGTCGGCGTCAATCGTCACGCCGTTAAAAAAATTTTTCTCTGTGCGCGTCATTTCGCGGACGTTGCCCTCCGTGTTCACGTAGCCGCAAAATGTACAGCGCATCGAGTTCCCAAGCTCTTTTCCGCACCGCCGACATTGCATTTCAATCACGCTCCAAAAAAAATATCTCCGCCGATTGTATCAAGCGGAGAATTTTTTTGCAACCGAATAAATTTTACCATTGATTGAGCTTCATTAAGTTGCCGCGAACAATCGTGGCGACGACTCGCCCTTTAAGCTCGCGCCCGATAAACGGCGAATGACTTCCCTTTGTATAGAAATTTTTCGCGTCGACCTTCCAAATCAAATCAGGCTCAATAATCGTCACATCGGCGGGCGCGTCAATCGACAAAGTTCCCGCGTCAAGCCCGAAAATCTGCGCGGGCTTGCAAGTCATCTTCGAGATTAAAGTTTTCAAATCAATCTTGCCCGTATGGTAAAGTTCCGTGAACAGAACGCCAACGCTCGTCTCAAGTCCGGGAAAACCGCTCGGTGCGTAAATGTATTCGCGGTCTTTTTCTTCAGGCGCGTGCGGCGAGTGGTCGGTAACAATACAATCAATCGTGCCGTCGATTAAGCCCGCCAAGCATGCGTCACAATCTGCTTGAGTACGGAGCGGCGGATTGATTTTCGTTGAGGCGTCGGCAGGATTAACCAAGTCATCGGTCATAGTCAAGTGTTGTGGCGTAACTTCCGCCGTGACTTTGACGCCGCGTTTCTTAGCGTCGCGAACGATTTCAACGGCTCTTGCCGAACTTATATGGGCAATATGAACTTTTCCACCCGTATATTCGGCTAAAAGAACGTCGCGAGCAACCGCAATGTCTTCAGCGACTGTCGGGCGACCTTTCAAGCCCAAAAGCGCACTTCGTTTGCCTTCGTTCATGACACCGCCCTTGACAAGCGAAGTCTCTTCCTCGTGACAAATGATAACTTTGCCCGTGTCGTGAAGATAGTCGAGCGCGTTCAGAAAAATTTTGGCGTTGTCGTCAAAGTGCCCGTCGTCGCTAAAGGCAACCGCGCCCGCCGTTATCATGTCGCGCATTTCGGCAAGCTCCTGCCCCTGCTGATTCTTCGTGACCGCACCGATTATTTTAACGTTGACAATGCCGACGTCCTCCGCGCGTTTGACCATTGAGCGAACCAAAGCCGCGTTGTCGACGACCGGCGAAGTGTTCGGCATAGTTGCAACCGTCGTGAAGCCACCCGCCGCCGCCGCCTTCGAGCCGCTCAGAAAATCTTCTTTAGCCTCTTGACCTGGTTCGCGCAGGTGAACATGCATATCGATTAAACCGGGCGTAACGATTTTGCCCGCCGCGTTGTATTCGTAATCCGCCGTGAAATTTATATCGGGCTTGACCGCCGCAATCTTCCCGTCGACAATCAGCACATCAGCCACGCCGTCAAAGTTGTTGGCAGGGTCAACGACGCGCCCGCCGCGAATCAAAAGCGTTGAATGAATATTCGCCTCCGCGCGTCTAATCTGCCACGTTTGATTTTTCATTTTGCCCCTCCGTTCAAGTCGGCAACCAACTCCGCCAAATAAGCCTTAGCCTCAGAAATATTTTTATCCTTATCCTTTGAATCAAATTTTCTCAACAAAATGGAATCGTCCTCAAGCTCCGCCGTCACAAAAACTTCATACCACTCGTCATTTTCGCCGCAAATGGTGCGCTCGACGCTGAGCGAAATTCTTTTAATGAACGCGGCGTTGACAGCCTTAGAACCCTTTTGATTAAGGATAAATTTCATTTCGCGCCCCCGTTCAATGTCAAGTCAAGCAACGCCATGCGAACCGCCACGCCGTTTTGAACTTGCTCTTGAATTGCCGAGTTGTCGCAGTAAGTGACCTCCGACGAAATTTCCAAGCCTTTGTTCTGCGGTCCCGGATGCAGAATTAACACGTCGTCTTTGGCAAGTCTCAAGCGGTCGTCATTGATTCCGAACACTCGCGCATATTCCCGCGTTGAAGGGAAAAGCCCCGCCTGCTGTCGTTCAAGTTGAATTCGCAGGACGTTTATCACGTCGGCATTTGCTATCGCGTCTTCGATTCGCTCATGAACCGTCACGCCGTCGAACTCAAAAAATCTCGGCAGGAGGGTCTTTGGTCCTGTTAAGTGAACTTCCATTCCCATTTTTGTCATGCCGTAGACGTCCGAACGCGCAACGCGGCTGTGTAAAATGTCGCCGATGATTGCGACCTTCAAGCCCGCGAGCCGCCCTTTGTGCTGTTCGATTGTGAACAAGTCGAGCAGTGCTTGAGAGGGGTGCGCGTGTGCTCCGTCGCCCGCGTTGATTATGACGGGCTTAACGACTTGCGTCGCGAAGTCCGCCGCGCCCTCCGACTTGTGCCGCATAACAATCGCGTCGACGCCCATTGCCTCAATCGTACGCAAGGTATCGCGGAGACTTTCACCCTTGACGATTGAACTTGTGCCGCTATTAATGCTCACGACGTCTGCGCCGAGATATTTCCCTGCGAGTTCAAAGGAAGTTCGCGTTCTCGTCGACGGCTCATAGAAAAGATTGACAATCGCCTTGCCACGCAGATTTGGCAATTTTTTTTCGCCGCCGCGAATAATTTGTTTCATCTTCCGCGCCGCGCTCAAGACCAGCCGAATTTCTTCCGCCGAAAAATTTTTCAGCGCGACGATATTTTTTCCTAACAAATCTTCTGCCTCCTTTTTAAGTTAGTAGGTTAGTAGGGAAGTAGGGAAGTAGGGAAGTAGGGAAGTAG
>JBGUYA010000071.1:0-15077 GCA_045118435.1 Quinella sp.
AAGGAGCGTTAAAGTATTGCCGTTGCTCAGGCGGAGCAAAGTTGTGTTATCGGATTGAAGGGAAGACCTTATGCTTGCGTCGCCGAGAACAACATAAGAAAATTCGCTGCCCATGAAGTTGACCGTATCGTTGCCGCCGCCGTAGACGTAAACATTATTGGTGCTGTTGGGAGTATAAATGAAATCGTTGCCGGAGCCGCTCGTTATTGTGACGCTGTTACCCTCGTTTTCAATATCGTTGTTGCCCTCGCCCGCGTCGATTGTGACTTTGGAAGTGCCGTATACATTGACAATGTAATCGTCGCCTGCGCCGCTCGTTATGGAAAGGTTGTTTCCTCTGTTTGAAATAACGTCCTTGCCGTCGGTGCCGGTTATGTTGTTGCCGTCTTCCCTGTTGAAAAGGATGTTGTACTCGTCAAGCTCCTCTTTGGAAGAGACAATGTTGATTCTCCCTTTATCATAAAGTTCAAGCCTGATCGTGCCGACCGTCGAAGTGCCGTCCAAAACGTTTACGATAACATCAGAATCAGCTTTTATCGTCTCCCAGCCGTAGCCTTCGATAAGAAGAAAATTACTCCGATCCCAACCGGCGATTGTGTCGTTGCCGCCTCTGTAAACATAAACCGTGCCGAGATTCTCGTAGTCGTGAGCGTTGTTGTAGGTATTAATATAATCGTCGCCCGCGCCGCCGCTGACGGTGTTTTTGTCGCCGTTACTTGTAATGTTGTCGTTACCGTCTCCGCTGTCGATTGAGTTTTCGTCGCCGGTGACGTTGATATTGTCCTCGCCGTCGCCCGCGTCAATCGTGTTTTTGTCGCCGAGAAAGGTAATGTTGTCGTTGCCCGCCTTCGCATCGATTATCATCGAGTCGCCGGCTCCGCTTAGGTTGTCGTCGCCGCTCGTGCCCTCGATAATATCGGCGTCGTCGAAACGTTGCAGATAAAACTTGAAATCTTCCATACGAATCAACTCCCTTGAACAGAATATAGAATCCTGTTCGCTAGTATACCCCCCCCCCCCAAGCCGAATTGTCAAGCATTTGCAAAAATTTTTAATCGAAAGTTAATCCCTGCGCGAAAAAATTTTTAATGGCGGCGAATTTCTTTTGTGCTTTTTGAAATTCCCTGTTATAATCGGCGGTGTAATTTTGTATTCACTCGATAGGAGGAAGAGCAATGCTTACGATTCAAAGACTTCAAGAATACGGGATCAATACAAAGGAAGGGCTTGCGCGTTGCATGAACATGGAGAAATTTTACTTCCGCATGTTGGGCATGGGGCTCAAGAACGATTCGTTTGACAAGCTCGAAAAGTTTTTGGCAGAAGGCAACTATGATGAGGCGTTTGAACAGGCGCACGCGCTCAAGGGCGTTGTCGGCAACCTCGCAATCACTCCGATTTTCGGACCGCTCTCCGACATTACCGAAGGTCTCCGCTCCAAAAAAGATATGGATTACGTCTCGCTCTACAAGCCGATTAAGGAACTGCGCGACAAGTTGGTTGCCGAACTCTGAATCAAAAATTGTAGCCGCGCGGCGTCAACACGAAACCCGCCTTAACAAAAGTTTGCGAGTTGCCAATCAAAACCAACGAGAACATGTTGACTTCCTCGCGCGTGAAATTCTCAAGCGTCGAAATAATTTTAGTCTCGCCCTCGCGCCCTGCGTTCGTCACAATTCCGACGGGCGTATTTTTTTCGCGATACTCAAGCAAAATCTTTTGAACCTCGTCAAGCTGAGTGACGCGGCGTTTACTCTTGGGGTTGTAAAGCGCAATGACGAAGTCGCCCTGCGCGGCGGCGCGAACACGTTTCTTAATAACTTCAAAGGGCGTCATCAAATCGCTGAGACTTATGACGGCGAAATCATTCATGAGCGGCGCACCGAGAATAGCCGCCGCCGCATTGACCGCGCTGACGCCCGCGATAACTTCAAACTGCGGACGCTTGTCTTCGGGCAAGTTCAAAATCATTTCGACGACAAGCCCCGCCATTCCGTAAACTCCGGAGTCGCCACTCGACACGACTGCGACATTTTTCCCCGCCAAAGTTTCTTCAAGCGCGAGTTGGCAACGTTCAACCTCTTGCATCATCGCCCGCCCGATAATCTTTTTGCCGTCAAGAATTTTCTCAATCAGCTTGATATAAGTATTGTAGCCCGCGACGACTTCCGCTCCTTCAATCGCACGGCGAGCTTTGGGCGTCAACTCCTCAAGACTGCCCGGACCAATTCCCACCACAGAAATTTTACTCATTTTAAATTCTCCACTTCCAAATAATTACGCATTGCGCATTACGAATTACGCATTGAAAAAAATAATGCTCCGTAAAGAGCATATATTTTTTTCGCCAATCAGTCCACAAATTTTTTCAAGCCGCGCCAAAAGATTATTAATCGCTGACTAATTTCTTTGCGCCGACGAAACGAGACTTCCAATAATCGTCGGAAAGATTGCTTATGGTAACGCCGCGACTCGACGAGGCATGTAAAAATTTCCCGTCGCCAACGTAAATGCCGCTGTGCGAAACGCCTTCGGTATACGTCGAGAAAAATACCAGGTCGCCCGGCGAGAGTTTCTTAATGTCCGCTTTCCGACCAAGATTATATTGCTCGTCGGCGAGGCGGGGGATTGTGTGTCCGTTCAATTTAAAAACAAATTGTAAAAGTCCGGAACAATCAAAACCGGCGGGAGTGGTGCCGCCGAAAACGTAGGGCACACCGATAAAAGTTTTAGCCGTCGCCACAATAGCCGCGCCTTGCGCTTTGGTAAGAGAAACATCGCCGGCGGAAGCGGAATTGTTGACGGCGGGAATAATTTTAACTTCGGGGAGAACGCGTCCCTTCTTCTCCTTAGCCTTCTTGAGAGCGCGCCACGTTACGTTTGTCACGACGCCCGTCGCACTAATCTTCTGGTCTTTTTGAAAGGCGGTAACGGCTTTTTCGGTCTCGTTGCCGAAGACGCCGTCAAGCTCGGTTATCTCGTAGCCTATAAGGTAAAGTTTCTTCTGAAGAATCAGAACGTCATTTCCCCGCGAATTTTTAGAAAGAGTGGGCGAAGCAACCGCCGAGCCGCTAAGCAACAGCAGGAGTGCGGCGGCGGTCAAAAGCATTTTAAAATTCATCGCATCAGCCTCCAAGTTGATTCAGACAATTAACCGAAAACTCTTGGTGCGGCTTGATTTGAAAAAAAGTTTTCTGTCCGAAATGCGGAATGCGATGCGAGGTTTGGTAAATGAAACTAAATCAAACGAACTTAAAAGAAAATTTTTGACGCGGCTTGACATATCCCGTTAAGAAAATTTCTTCGTCGAGAATATGAGCCGCGATATTAACGCGCTTGTCGGCAGGCAAAATGTCTTGCACAATTTGAATTTCGCCCGCGTATCGCCCGAAGTCGTCATTGTCGACAGTCACGTCGCCAAAGCCGCGCTCAATCGGCAAATTTTCGGGCGGAATCTTCCCGTCGACTTTTTTTAGATAATCCCTCCCTTCAACTGCGCGAATCACAGACTTTGCAACATCTGCGCGGCGCGTGAAACTGTTGCTCAAAATCTCGGCGGTCGTCAAGTCGTTGCTGAGAAGTTGAGCGTGGAAAATAACTTCGTCGCTTTGAATTGCCGCCAAAGCTTGAAGCTCCTCGCGAGTGGGCTGCCCGTCGCCGATAATTATAAAGTCGGTGCCGAGTGCCGCCAAAAATCTCGCAGATAAATCGGTAGAAAAATTTCTGCAGTCTTCGAGGGTAGGAAGTCCTTCACAGAGCGGCAGACGACGCTTGCCGTCCTTACTCGGAACGAATGCCCCGACTTGAATCCCAAAGTCATGCAGAATGTGATTTTGCGTGTCGAAAAAATAAGTGTCAAGCCCTGTGCAAGGTTGCGGATAGAAGTTGTGCAGGGCGGTTATATTGTCGAAGTTCGCGCCAAGTCCCAACAGGTCGTTTAAAAAATCTTCCGTGACGGTCGAAGCGTTGAGCATAATTTTGCGGACGCGGCTAATCTCGGCGACTTGCTCCGTGCTAAAGCCGTCGTCGAGTCGGAGCGTAATCCCATCAATGTCGTACTGTGAAAAATTATCGGCGTTGACATCTAGAATAACTTCAAAGCCATTAATTGAGGCGGTCGTCAAAATGTCGGTGAAGTCGTCCATAAAAGTTTCGGCGTTTGAAGTTTCGGGAATCTGCGCGGAGGTGAACAGGCGTTTGAAACCCATAGCCGCCGCCGTCTCAATCAGCGTAAGATTTTCTTCGCTGTCGTAGTCAAGTCCCGCGTAAATTGAAATACCGTTGAGCATAGAATTATCTCCTTTGTTAGGGAATTAGGGAATCAGGGAAGTAGAGAAGTAGCTAATTCCCCACTTCCCTATTTCCCTACTTCTCTACTTATTCGTTTAAGTCTGTCGCGAAGTTTGTCGTTAGTCGCCTGTACGCAGGTCATCAAGTTGCCGCGCACCTTGCCGATTTTAATCATCGCCGCCGTCGTGAGCATGTTCAAAATCATTTTGGTAGCAGTGCCCGCCTTCATGCGCGTTGAACCCGTCAAAGCCTCCGCGCCCGTCACGGGAGTTATCGCAATGTCGACAACCTTTGCAAGCGCGGAATTTTCAACACACGAGACGCCGACAGTTGTCGCGCCGATTTTCTTTGCAAAGTCAACGCCGCCTAAAACGTAAGGCGTTCGCCCCGACGCCGTGATACCTACCAAAATATCCGCCGCGCAGAAATTTTTATCGAGCAAATCATTTGCGGCGAGATTGCGATTATCCTCCGCGCCTTCGACAGCTTTAATCAGTGCGCCTTCGCCACCCGCAATTAAACCTTGAACCATGTCGGGCGAAACTCCGAAAGTTGGCGGGCATTCCGAAGCATCTAAAACGCCGAGCCTCCCCGACGTTCCCGCGCCAATATAAAACAATCTGCCGCCGCGTGAAAAACTTTCAGCAATCGCATCGACCGCGCAGGCAATTTCGGGCAAGACACTTTCGACAGCCGTCGCGACTTTTTTATCTTCATCGTTGATAAGCTTGACCATTTCAATCGTTGTGCACTTGTCAATGTTAATCGTCGCGGGATTTATCTTCTCCGTCGTTAGTTCAGAAAAATTTTCCATAGCAAATCCTCAAGGTATAAAAATCAAGTCGGCAACTTCGGGATTGCCTTCGGCAATGTCATTTTTGAAACGGCTAATCGGCGCGAAAATCGGCGAGCCTTTCAAACGCAACTGAAATCTCAACAGCGTATGCGAATTGGAGCCGAGCACCGGAATTCTCGTTAAAACAAAACTGTCGCCAATATTTTTTGCAAGCCCATAATCCTCAATGAAACCCGCGCGGAAATTACATTCCTTGCAAGTCTCCTCCGCGTTGACGCTATACTTGCCCTCAGGGAACGCGATAAACTTCACGGGCTTATTAACCGCCCACTCAATCGCCTGTTTCGAGCCATAAATCTCATTCCAAAGCTTGTCAGGCTTGAGCATCGTCAACGTCTTATAACTCTTGGTATGGCTTTGAAAGTCGATAAAGCCGCCGTTCTGCAACGCGCGTATAACATCCCACGACAAATATTCTGGCATTCCAACATGATCCGTCACCAAAAAAACCGTCGCTCGCAAATTGTACTTCTGCAAAATCGGGAAGACATTTTTATAAATATCCTCGTGCCCGTCGTCAAAGGTTATCACAATCGGCTTGGCGGGCAAAGTCTTTCCACTCGCCCAAGCGTCAAGCAAATCGTCGGGCATTATGAACGTGTAGCCGTTATCTTTGAGGTATTTAATCTGCGCCTCGAAGTCGGCAACTTTGAGCGTCTGCGGATTGTCGTCGGTGTCGCTGACTCGGTGATAATTCAAAATCGGAACGCCGTCGGCGTCACGCTCGAACAGCCAAAAAATAAATCCCGCCGCCGCCAACATCAGAATCAACATCGCTAGCAAAAGCTTTTTCATAAATCCCCCAAAGTGTTTCAGTGTAATTTCACAGATAATATATTAAGCGGCGGGCAGTGTCAAGAATTCTTGTCAAAAAAAAGCCCCGCGACTTTCGAGCGGGAGCCGAGAAATTTTTTGATTAACGTTTCGAGAATTGGGAAGCTTTGCGAGCCTTCTTGAGACCGTATTTGCGACGTTCCTTTTCGCGCGGGTCACGTGTGACAAAGCCCGCTTTCTTGAGCGCGGGGCGAAGGTCAGCGTCAAGCTCCATGAGTGCGCGAGTTATGCCGTGACGAATTGCGCCCGCCTGTCCCGAAGTTCCGCCGCCTTTGACGGAGGCAATCACATCGTATTTATCGTTCATTTCGGTCAAGACGAGCGGCTGACGAACAATCAGTTCCAAAGTCTTCAAGCCGAAATATTCTTCCATTGCGCGATTGTTAATCGTGACTTTGCCGTCGCCCGGAACCAAACGTACGCGGGCAACCGAACTTTTGCGGCGACCTGTGCCGTAGTAGCTTACTTGTGCCATAGTTTATCCTCCTTAGCGCGTCTCAATTTTAAGTTCTTCGGGTTTCTGCGCGGCGTGCGGGTGTTTATCGTCCGCGAAGACGTGCAACTTTCTGAACAAATCCGCGCCGAGTTTATTTTTGGGCAACATGCCTTTAACTGCGTGTTCAATGACGCGTTCGGGATATTTTTTCATCCACTCGCCCGCCGTCGCGTACTTATCGCCGCCGAGATAGCCGGAGTGATGGAAGTAAACTTTCTTGCGGAGCTTTTTGCCGGTGAAGACAGCTTTCGCCGCGTTGATGACGATAACATAATCGCCGGTGTCGACGTGCGGAGTGTATATCGGTTTATTTTTGCCGCGCAGTACTTTGGCGACTTCTGCGGCGAGGCGACCGACGGTTTTGCCTTCGGCGTCAACGAGATACCATTTCTTCTCGACTTCGCCCGCCTTTGCCATGAACGTATCTTTCATGAAGATTCCTCCAAAAAAATTTTTGATTGGTGCGTGCATATGTCCGGGGCTAATGGAAACACAGGCAAGCCGCCATATAGTGGCGATTGTAATAAAAACTTTTCGCGCTGTCAACCCAAAAAATTTATCGACGACAAAAGCTATTGGTGATATAATCAGCGGGAATTTTTTTCTGAAAGGGGGCTAAATGTTGCAACGACAAAAGACTTTAAAAGATAAAATCTCTTGCGTCGGCGTCGGTTTGCATTCGGGCAAGGAAGTTCGACTGACAATGACGCCCGCCGACGTTGACACCGGAATAATTTTTCTGCGGACGGATTTACCTGCGCACCCGATAATTCACGCGACGGCGGCAAATGTTACGGCGACGCTCCGCGCGACGACGCTTGAAGAAAATGGCGCGAGAGTTTTCACGATTGAACATTTGATGAGTGCGCTCAATGTTTGCGGTGTCGATAACTGCGTAGTGGAGCTTGACGCGGAGGAGCCGCCCGTACTCAATGGCAACTCGATTGACTTTTTTAAAATGATTCAAGCGGCGGGGCTTGTCAAACAGGACAAGGAGCGCGAGATTATTCACGTCGACAAAATTTATCGCGTCGACGGCGAAGAGGGCAAGCGTTTTATTATGGCACTGCCCTATGATGGCTTCCGCGTAAGTTTCGTCTCGGTCAATCCGCACCCGCTCATAGGCATTCAATACGCCGACTTCGAGATTACCGCCGACATTTACGAGAAAGAAATTGCGCCTGCGCGGACGATTGCTTACGAAAAGGAAGTTGCCGCGCTCCGCTCAATGGGGCTTGGACTCGGCGGCACGTTGGAAAATGTCATTGTCTACAACGACGAGGGCTGGCTCAATAAATTGATTTATCCGGATGAACTCGTGCGCCATAAGATTTTGGACGTTATCGGAGACTTGCGGCTTGCGGGCGTTTTGCAATGTCATATCGTGGCGGCGGCGTCGGGGCACGCGCTCAACACTCAGCTTGCGAAGAAGATTTTTAGGGGTCGGGGAGCAGGAATCGGGAATCAGGAAAAACCCTGACACCTGACTCCTGATTCCCGACACCTTAACAAAGGAGCGATATAGATGGTATTGGAAATCGAAGACATCATGAAAATTTTGCCGCACCGCCCGCCAATGCTCTTGGTGGACAGGATTTTGGAAATCGACCCGTTCAAATCGGCGACGGGCTTAAAAAATATCACAATGAATGAGCCGCAATTCGCCGGACATTTTCCCGGACATCCGATAATGCCGGGCGTCCTCCAGCTTGAAGCAATGGCGCAAGTCGGCGGCGTCGCCATGCTCTACCCCGAAGAACATCGCGGGAAAATTGCACTCTTCGGCGGCATGGACAACATCAAATTTAAAAAAATGGTCGTGCCCGGCGACACGCTCATAACCAAAGCCGAGATTGTCAAAGTGCGCGGTCTCTTCGGCGTACTGCACACGGACGGCTATGTTGACGATAAACTTGTCGCCGTTGCTGATTTTACTTTCGTGCTAAAAGGTCGAGACGAACTTTAAGGAGCTAATAAAATGACAATGAATATCCACCCCAGCGCGGTCATCTCCAAAAGTGCGCGTCTCGGCGAGAACGTCACAATCGGTCCTTACTGCGTGATTGGCGACGAAGTGGAAATTGGCGACGGCTCGATTATTGGTCCGCACGCGGTTATAGAAAAGTGGACGACGCTCGGCAAGGACTGCAGAGTTTTTCAATTCGCCTCAGTCGGAGCTGACCCGCAAGATTTGAAGTTCAAAGGCGAGCAAAGTTCAACGGTTATAGGCGACAGGACGACTATCCGCGAAGGCGCGACCATTCACCGCGCGACCGGCGAGGGCAACGAGACGCGAATAGGCTCCGATTGCCTGCTTATGGCGTATATTCACATTGCGCATAACTGCTTGCTCGGCAACCGCGTTATCATGTCGAACTTGGCGAGCTGTTCGGGTCATGCCATTGTTGAGGATAGAGTTGTTATCGGCGGCATGGCGGGCGTTCATCAGTTCGTTAAAATCGGGCGCAATGCAATGGTCGGTGGCATGAGCAAACTTGTTCAAGACGTTGTGCCTTACACTTTGGTTGACGGTCACCCTGCAAAAGTCGTCGGCTTGAACAACGTCGGCATTTCGCGGGCGGGCATTCCCCTTGAAAGTCGTCGAATGATTAAGAAGGCGTACAAGATTTTATATCGTTCGGGCTTGAGTTTGGCGGAGGCAATCGCGGTGATTGAACAGGAAGTTGACTCTTGCGAGGAAGTTGAACACTTCCTGCGGTTTTTGAGAAATGCGGAGCGCGGGATTTGTCGCGAGCGCAGAGACTTGGACTAATGAGTAATGTGGAATGTGGAATTAAATTCCTAATTCCACATTCCTAATTGCACTTTGGGGGTTATGTTAATGGAAAAGCTCGGAATATTGGCGGGCACGGGGAAATTGCCGGTTGAATGCGCACGAGCCGCCAAACAACTCGGCTATGAAGTTTATGCAGTAGGACTTTTGGAGAGTAGCGACCCGCAAATCGCGCAGTTCTCAAAAGATTTTCAATTCATAAGTGTCGCACAGCTTGAGGCGATTTTAAATTATCTCAAGTCGAATCAAATCCAAAAGGTCACAATGATTGGCAAGGTCACGAAGGAACTTTTATTCAACGGCGCAGTTCAACCCGATATGCGCATGTTGCAGTTGATAATGTCTCTGCCCGACCGCAAAGACGATACGATCATGATTGCGTTTGTGCGCGAGCTGGCGAAGGCGGGCATTCAAACCTTCGACCAAACCGCGCTGATTAGAAAACTCATGCCGCACAGAGGAACAATCACTAAACGCGAGCCGACTGAGCAAGAACGCCAGGATATGGAGTTCGGCTTTAGGATTGCAAAGGAACTCGGACGCCTTGACGTCGGTCAAACTGTCGTTGTAAAAAATCGGGCGGTCATGGCACTTGAGGCTATTGAAGGAACGGACGCTTGCATTGAGCGCGGCGGGATATTGGCTTGCGGCGGCGCGGTCATCGCCAAAGTTTCAAAGCCGCAACAGGATAATCGTTTCGACGTTCCGACGGTTGGTTATCGCACGATTGAAAATATGGCAAAAGTCGGCGCGAGTGCTTTGGCAATCGAGGCGGGCAAAACTCTCCTTGTCGAGCGCGAGCAAATGATCTCCTTCGCCGACGACAAAGGTATTTCAATCGTCGCCTTTTAAGGAGCTTTTATTATGGAAACAATTTTTAGTATCGTTGTCGTGTTCACGGCAATATTTTTTTTCGCGAGCAATGTTGCTGAGGCTTGCACGATTATGCTTGTGACTAAGGGCGCGTCGACGGACGGCAGTATTTTTGTCGCGCATTCAAACGACGGCTTTGGCGGCGACCCTAACGTCGTTTACGTTCCCGCGCAGAATCATAAAAAGGGCAGTCTTCGCCCCGTTTATCCGACTGCCGCCGCGACTGGCGAGTTGCCCGAATATAATTGTTTCTATAGTCCGCACCTTGTCGCGCCCGAACGTGCCGACGCTTATAATTTTCCTGGCAAGCCGCTCACAAAGGCGATTGGCTATATTCCTGAAGTCGAACACACCTACGCTTACATTGACGGCGAGTACACTGTTATAAACGAACATGGCTTGACGCTCGGCGAATGCACAGATACTTCTGCTCATTTACGCAAGGCTCCCTACAAGGAAGGCGGCGGGATTTTTTATGCGTCGGAACTTGGGCGCGTGGCTTTGGAACGTTGCAAGACTGCGCGGGAAGCGATTAAGCTAATGGGCGAACTTATCGACGAGTACGGGCTTTACGGTACGGCAGAAGCTTTCTTCGTCGCCGACAAGGACGAGGGTTGGCTTTTTGAAATGCAACCGACGCCGAGCGGCAAGGGCGGATTTTGGATTGCCGAGAAAATTCCCGACGGACATTTTTCCATTGCGGCGAATCAGTTGCGAATAAGAGCGATAAGGGAATGTGACCCGAATCAAATTTTCAATCCAAACCTCCCGCAAATGTTGGAGGAAATTGGTTGGGCGGCTTACGACGAGCAAGGCAATCTGGACTGGGTTAAGTCACTGCGCGGCGAGGAATACAATCACCCGTATTATTCAATGCGGCGTGTGTGGCGCGGGCTTGATACCGTTGCGCCGTCGCTCAAACTTTCGCCAAAGGTTGAAGATTACGATTCAGATTATTACCCGTTGAGCGTTCGCCCCGATAAAAAGTTGGCAATCACCGACATTATGAGATTGTACCGCGATTATTATCAAGGCACCGAGTTTGACAAGTCGGTGAGTCAATTTGCGGGGCTGTACGGCTCGCCGTATCATTACGAGAATGAGAACCGAACCGAACGCGGAATTCTTTCGGCGAAAACGACTTATTCGCACATCACGCAGGTTAATGACAAGTTGCCCGCGCCGATTGCTTGGGTATCGATAAACACGCCGCTTGAAAATCCCTACATACCGTTTGCCGTGTCGAAAATGCCCGACGCATATCATCACGCTCTGCGAGACACTTACGACGGATCGAAAATGTTTTGGGTGTCGAATCAAATCATAGCTTTAAGTCGCGGCTATTGGAATTCACTTGGCGGCACGGTTGCGGAGGTTGTTCGGCAGTCCGAAAAAAATTCTCTTGAGCTTGTCGAGTCGTCGCTTGGTTTGTCGAAAGAAAAATTCGCCGCGACCTTGAACAAGAACGCGGAAAAAGTTTTTGAGGATTGGAAAAGTCTTTATATAAAACTTTTGATTCAATACGACGGCGGCGAGGGCGTTCACTATGACGAAAGACATTTGCCTGTCCCCGACGCCCCTACAAATTATTAAAGCGCGGGTTTTGCATACTTTCTTTTGCTACGCTCATAAAAAAATCCTCCGAGCTTTTTTGCCCGAAGGATTTTTTTTATTCAAACAGGTCTTTGAGTTTGTCGAAGAAAGATTTTTTCTCCGGATTGTTTTTGGAGTCGGAGCCGCCGTCCTCGAACTCGCGCAGAAGTTTTTTCTGACGGCTCGAAAGATTTTGCGGCGTCAAAACTTTCAACTTAACGTACTCATCGCCGCGTCCCTCGCCGCGCAGAACCGGAATGCCTTTGCCGCGAATCTTTAAAATTTGTCCCGACTGCGTACCTTCGGGAACTGTCAAGTCAACTTTGCCATCAATCGTCGGAGCCTCAATCGTCGCGCCGAGTGCCGCCTGCACAAAGCTGATTGGAATTTCGCAGTAAACGTTAGTGCCGTCGCGCGTGAAAATTTTATGCGGCTTGATGCCGATATAGACAAACAAATCGCCCGGCTTGCCGCCGCGTTCGCCCGCTTGACCGCCGCCAGAAATGCGGAGCCGCTGACCTTCATCGACGCCGCGCGGTATGCTTAGTTTTATTTCGCGTTCAACACGAATCTTGCCTGCGCCATGACAATGCTCGCAAGGATTTTTAACAATCTGTCCGGAGCCGTGACAACGCTCACAAGGTCGCGCGTTTGAAATGACGCCAAAGGGTGTGCGCGTCGTCGTCTGCCGCATGCCCGTTCCGTGACAGTCGGGGCATTCGTCGGGCGTCGTACCTTTCTTGGCTCCCGTGCCTTCGCATTCTTCGCAATTCTCAAAGCGCGGGACTTTAATCGTCATGTCTTTGCCGAACGCCGCCTCTTCAAAGGTGATTCGCAAATCGTAACGCAAATCCGCGCCGCGTTCGGGACCGCGCTTTTTATGAGCACGCGCCCCGCCGCCGAAAAGGTCATTGAAAATATCCCCGAAGCCAAAGCCGCCGCCGCCCATGTTCTCGAAGATATCTTCCATGTTGACGTGCGTATAAGTGCCGCCGCCTTGACCGTAGCCCGCGCCCGAAAATGCCGCGTGTCCGAATTGATCATACTGTGCGCGTTTTTCCTTATCCTTCAAAACGTCGTAAGCCTCGTTGATTTCTTTCATCTTAGCTTCGGCGGACTTGGGGTCGTCGCGGTTCAAGTCGGGGTGATACTTCCGCGCCAACTGCCGATAAGCCTTCTTAATCTCGTCTTCGGTCGCGTTCTTGTTGACGCCGAGCACGTCGTAATAATCTCTTTTGTCAGCCATAAAATCAGCTCCTTAAGCAAAAATCGGGGAGAGAGAATTTTGTCTCCCTCCCCTGCGGATTTGTCACGTTTTATTTTTTATCTGACCATTCGGCGTCGATTGTGCCGTCGTCGTCTTTCTTGTCGTTGGCTTGTTGATGAGTGAAGTCGGCATTGGGTTCGCCTTGAGGATTGCCCTGATTCGGAGCCGCGCCCGCCTTGTACGCCGCCTCGCTGAGTTTGTAGAGAGCCTGGCGGACTTCTTCGGTCAACTTTTTGAGCGTCTCGGTGTCGCTGTCGAGTTTGTCCTTGAGGTTCTGCGCGGCGTTGCGAACATTTTTAATCAACTCGTCGTCGACTTTGCCCTCGAAGTCCTTGCAAGTTTTCTCGGCTTGATAAACGGTGTGTTCGGCGTCGTTCTTGGCGTCGGCGGCCTCGCGCTGTTTCTTATCTTCCGCCTCGTGAGCCTGCGCCTCTTTAACCATGCGGTCAATGTCGTCCTTGCTCATGCCGCTTGACGATTGGATTGTAATTTTCTGTTCCTTGCCGGTGCTCTTGTCCTTCGCGCTGACGTTGACAATGCCGTTGCTGTCAATGTCGAAAGTGACTTCAATTTGCGGAACGCCGCGCGGTGCAGGCGGAATATCGCTGAGGACAAAGCGACCGAGAGTTTTATTGCCCGCCGCCATTTCGCGTTCGCCCTGCAAAACGTGAATTTCAACGCTGGTTTGACCGTCCGCCGCTGTCGAGAAGACTTGAGATTTTTGCGTCGGAATGGTCGTGTTGCGTTCGATAATTCTTGTGCAGACGCCGCCAAGCGTTTCAATGCCGAGAGACAATGGCGTAACGTCGAGCAGAAGAATTTCATTGCCCTTGCCGAACTCGCCCGCGAGCACGCCGCCTTGAATTGCCGCGCCGATTGAAACGCATTCGTCGGGGTTAATGCCCTTTGAAGGTTCCTTGCCGAGAATTTCGCGAATCGCATTTTGCACGGCGGGAATTCTTGACGAGCCGCCGACGAGGATAATCTTGTCAATGTCTTTACCGCTTAAGCCAGCGTCTTTCATAGCGTTGCGGGTCGGTCCCATTGTTCGCTCAACGAGGTCGCGGGTCAAATCGTCGAACTTCGCGCGCGTCAAGGTCAAGTCAAGGTGTTTCGGACCGCTTGCGTCGGCGGTGATAAACGGCAAATTGATATTCGTCGAAGTCATGGAACTAAGTTCAATCTTCGCTTTCTCCGCCGCCTCGATAAGACGTTGAGCACTCATTTTGTCGGCGGAAAGGTCAATGCCGTTGTCGCGTTTGAACTCGCTGACCATCCAATCCATAACTTTTTTGTCGAAGTCGTCGCCGCCCAGATGTGTATCGCCGCTGGTCGCCAAAACTTCAAACGTTCCGGAACTCAATTCCAAAATCGACACGTCGAAGGTACCGCCGCCCAAGTCGAAGACCAAAATCGTCTCGTCATTATCCTTATCCAAACCGTAGGCAAGCGCGGCGGCTGTCGGCTCGTTGATGATTCGCAAAACTTCCAAGCCCGCGATTGTGCCGGCGTCTTTAGTCGCTTGACGTTGTGCGTCGTTGAAGTAAGCGGGCACAGTGATAACGGCTTGCTTGACCGTCTCGCCGAGATAAGCTTCCGCATCGGCTTTAAGCTTTTGCAGAACCATTGCGGAAATTTCTTGCGGCGTGTAATCTTTGCCGTCGATAGAAACTTTGTAGCTCTCGCCCATGTGACGCTTGATTGAAGAAATAGTCCTGTCGGGGTTGCTGACGGCTTGACGCTTTGCAAGTTGACCGACGAGGCGTTGACCGTCTTTAGTGAAACCGACAACCGACGGCGTGATTCTGCTACCTTCGGGATTGGTGATAACTGTCGGCTCGCCGCCCTCAATGACGCTGACGACGCTGTTTGTTGTTCCCAAATCTATACCTATAACTTTACTCATAAAGAATTATCTCCTTCCAATTTAGGGGTTAGGTGTTAGGGGTTAGGTGTTAGCTAAAACCTAAAACCTAATACCTAAAACCTAATACCTAATACCTAAAACCTAATACCTATCAGCTATTATTAACAACTTGTACCATGCTGGGACGAATGACCCTGCCGCGAGCGA
>JBGUYA010000072.1:0-4477 GCA_045118435.1 Quinella sp.
GCGGATGTGGCGGAATTGGCAGACGCGCCGGACTTAGGATCCGTTGCCTTCGGGCGTGAGGGTTCGACCCCCTCCATCCGCACCAGAATAGGGATTAGGTTTTAGGGACTAGGGACTAGAGATTAGGGGGAAATTTTATGAAGTGGTTTGGGCTGATATTGGCGGCTTATATTATCGGTTCGATACCTGTCGGACTGATTTTGGGGCAAGCAATTTGGAAAAAAGATTTGCGCAAACTCGGTTCGCGAAATATCGGCGCGACGAATGCTTGGCGAGTCTTGGGCAAAAAAGCGGGCATCTTGGTTTTTATCCTTGACTTTTTAAAAGGTCAACTGGGCGTTTTGCTGGGCGCGTGGATTGTTGGGACACCGGCGGCTTTGGTCGTGGGCGGCTTGTTCGCAATCATCGGTCACGTGACTTCGATATTCGCGGGCTTTCGCGGCGGCAAGGGCGTCGCAACCGGCGTGGGCGTCTTGTCGTTGCTCATGCCAAAAGTCATGGCGATTGTCGTTGTGGTGTGGCTCGTGCTGTTCCTGTTGACGCGCTACGTCTCAATCGCCTCAGTCTTCGCGGCGGTTCTTACGCCCATACTCGCGGCGGTGTTCGACATGCCTGGAATATATTTTGCCTTCGCACTGGCGGCGGCAGTCGTCATCGTATGGCGTCACAGAGAAAATCTCCAACGGCTTAGAGAAGGACGCGAGAACAGATTTTAAATCCTTTAACATAGAAAATTTTCCCTGCCAAAAATTTTTGCGGCGGGGAATTTTTTTTGGCTTAAAGGAAAATTTATGATAGAATATTTCCACTTGCAGGAGGTGAGAGCTTTGGACGAGATGCTGAACTATCTGATAGTGATTTTGATGACGGCAGGTGTAATTTTCGGCGGCAAAGCTTTTTGGGATTGGAAGAAAAATCGGACGCCGCGACTTGATTTAAAAGAGCTTGAGGCGGAGCGGGCGCAGTATCTTCAAGAAAACTTCGACAAGGCGACTGCCGATTTTAATTTTCTGGAGGAGGCAAAGGAAAATATTTCAGACCGCGAGCTTAAGAATCAAATCCGGCTGTTGCAGCGCACGGCGAAAAATCTTTTGAGTCATCTTGAAAAGAATCCGGAGCGGATTGCGCTGGCGTACAAGTTCATTGATTACTATCAAGACCGCGCGGTTAAAATCGTCAAGCAGTATCGCGAACTTGAGGAGACGCATTTGTCGACGGAGAAAATTGAAGACCTCAAGTCGCGCATGAAACAGACGCTTGCCGCGCTCGACGACGCCTATCAAGATCAATTTGAGCATGTGCTTAATGACCAGATAATTTCTGTCGACGCGGAGTTAAAAGTTATGGAGCAACAGCTTGACTCGGCGGGGATAAAGCGCAAGACGATTGACGTCGGGCAGGTTGATGAGTATGGCAACGTACGCATCGATACGGATTTGCTTGATCGTCCGCTTGAGTTGGAGCCGCCGCGAAAATTTTTTCCACAGGGAATGCAAAAGCGTCGTCGCGGCGAAGTCGATGCGCACTCGGAAGAGCTTTTGCCATTTCCGGAAGAAGACCGCCCGCAAATTGTTCAAACCAAGTTGATTCAGTCGGCGTTGGCAATTTTTCTCGGCTCGTTCGGGGCGCACAAGTTTTATCAAGGCAAGACTTTTCAGGGCGCGTTGTATTTTTTGTTGTCGTGGACGACGTTGCCGATGTGGGTGAGCCTTCTTGAGGGGATTCGCTACCTGTTCATGCCCGTCGAGGATTTTTACGACCAATACATAAAGGATAAAAACGATAAGCACAACCGAACCGGTGACAAAAGAAGACGTTAAACGGAGGTAAAATCATATGTCGAAAAAAATCAAGGAACCCCTGATACCGATCGGCAAAATGAAAACACTACCTGAGATGGAAAGATTTTTTGAAATGCTTTACGGCAGAGTTTACAGAAAACAATACGGAAGACTTTGGACAGATGACGGGGAACATTCGTACACAATCGATACCTCAACGCGCGAGGGACGCAAGGTTATGGCGAAAACATGTTTTTTGCTTCGCCAAGCAGGATATGAAGTTAATTTCGGTGGCGTTCCGCGCAATGCCGTGTAATTAGAGGAGGAATAAAAAATGGCAGATATAAACCTTAATGATTTGTTGGCACAAAAAAAAGCCGCCGCGTCGGAAAGTCAGGCGGTGGTGCCCGTCGAACCCGCTAAGGAAATCGAAAAGGTAACTCGGCAAGTCGAGACCCTCACGCCCGCCGAACTCGAAAAAGTTAAGTCGATTAAAGAGGGCATTGATTTCATGGATTCGAGTATGCCGCTGAATTTCGGTGCGCCCGCGCAGAAGGAAATCGCGCAGTTTTCAGACAGCATACTTGCCAAAGTCCGTGCTAAAGATTCGGGCGAAGTCGGCGTTCTGCTTAATGATCTTGTCGGCAAGGTTAAGGGCTTCGACGTGACCAAGAAGAGCGGCGGCAGTTTCTTAAGCAAAGTCCCGATTATCGGCTCACTCGTCGGCAAGGCTGATGATATTATGCAGGGCTACGAAAAACTTTCCACGCAAGTCGAAAAGATTCAGGCGGGGCTTGAAAATTCCAAAGTCAAGATGATGGAAGATGTCGTCATGTACGATACGCTTTATCAAAAAAATCTCAGCTACTTCAAGGACTTGCAACTTTATATCCGCGCGGGCGAGGAAAAGTTGGAAGAGATGCGCAACGTCACCTTGCCCAAACTTCGCGAACAAGCGGCGGCAAGCGGTGACCCGATGGCGGTTCAAGTCGTCAGCGATTTTGAACAGAGCGTTGACCGTTTCGAGAAAAAACTCCACGACCTCAAGCTCAGCAAAACTTTGGCAATCCAAACCGCGCCGCAAATCCGTCTGATTCAAAACAATGACCGCGTCTTAATTGACCGTGTTCAATCGGCGATTTATCACACAATCCCGCTTTGGAAAAATCAAATGGTTATCGCGCTCGGCTTGTCGCGCCAAAGAGAAGTTATCGAACTTCAACGCGCCGTCGCCGACGCAACCAACGACTTGCTCAAGCGCAACGCCGAAATGCTCCGACAAAATTCAATCGACACGGCGAAGGCAAATGAACGCGGCATTGTCGACATTGATACCGTCAAAAAGGTCAACGAGGATTTAATCTCGACGATTCAAGAGACGTTGCGCATACAACAAGAAGGACGGCAAAAACGTCAGGCGGCAGAAAAGGAACTCGTCGCGATTGAGGGGCGGCTCAAGGACGCGCTCCTTAAAAACGCGACGCGAGCTTAAACATGGCAGAAGAAAAGAAAGACAGGGCATTTCTTCAAGCGCGGACGACGCGGCTTGTCGTTATCTTGTTGGTTTTAATGGGAATGGTCGTCGTGCGCTACGGCTATTTGCAACTTGTGCAAGGTAGCGAACTCGCCGAGCGCATGCGTTGGCAAGTCGGGCATGATTATTCTGTTCAGTCGCCGCGCGGCGCAATCGTCGACAGGAACGGGCGCGAGCTTGCCGTCAGCACAATGACCAAGTCGCTGTTCGTCGACCCCAATCACGTTGAAAATGCCGCGCAGTTGGCAAAAGATTTATCGCCGCTCGTCGACAAGACGGAAGCTGAGATTTTGGAAGATATAGCAGTCGGCGGCGGCTTTTCATGGGTCAAGCGTCGTTTGGAGCAGTCGGAGTACGAGGCGATTCGCGCGTTGATTCGCGAGAAAGGCTACGCTGTTTGTCTCGGCTTTCGCGACGAGGCTAAACGTTATTATCCAAACGACGTACTCGCGGCGAATATTCTCGGCTTTGTTGGCACGGACGACAAGGGGCTTGACGGCATTGAGCAAGCTCTCGACAGATATATCAAGGGCGAAGTCACGGAGTCATTTATCTACGCTGACACGCGCGAGCGACCGATTCTCGAATCAATCTTTGCTCAACATGGCTATCAAGGCGACCGTTGCAAGACGATTCAGCTGACGATTGACAGCGCGATTCAATTTATCGTCGAGCAGGAATTGGATAGGGCGATGGCGGAGAGCAGCCCGCTTGCGATAACTTGTATTGCAATGGATCCGCGTACGGGCGAAATTTTGGCAATGGCAAATCGTCCAACCTACAATCCAAATCGCTTCTGGGATTACGATCAAGAGATTTGGAAAAATCGCGCAGTCTCCTACATTTACGAGCCGGGTTCGACGTTCAAAGCGGTTGTGGCGGGCGCGGCTTTGCAGGAGGGAATTGTTGCGCCTAATCAAGTCTTCGTCGACCCGGGCTTTGTCATGGTTTCGGGCAAAAAGATTCAGAACTGGAACGGCTCAAGCTTTGGCACGGTGACTTTTGCAGACGTTGTCAAGCAGTCGTTGAACACGGGCTTTGCGCTTGTCGGCTTGGAGTTGGGCGCGGAAAAACTTATCAGCTACGCGAGACTTTTTGGCTTTGGCGAGCCGACGGGGATTGAGTTGCCTGGAGAAGAGATGGGCATTTTATATTCGCCCGA
>JBGUYA010000073.1:0-5469 GCA_045118435.1 Quinella sp.
ACTTGCTGATTGAATTGATTCGGTTGACCTTGAACTTGCTGATTGAATTGGTTCGGTTGACCTTGAACTTGCTGATTGAATTGGTTCGGTTGACCTTGAACTTGCTGATTGAATTGATTTGATTGACCTTGAACTTGCTGATTGAATTGGTTCGGTTGCCCTTGAGTTTGCTGATTGAACTGATTCGGTTGACCTTGAGCTTGTTGATTAAATTGAGCGGGCTGACCTTGTGCTTGTGGCTGATTGAATTGATTAGGTTGACCTTGAACTTGCTGATTGAATTGATTAGGTTGACCTTGAACTTGCTGATTGAATTGATTCGGTTGACCTTGAACTTGCTGATTGAACTGCGCGGGTTGTCCTTGAACTTGCTGATTAAATTGAGCGGGCTGACCTTGTGCTTGAGGTTGAGGTTGCGCGGCGAACTTTCCGCCAAAATTTCTGAACATCGAGTTTAAGAACTTCTGCGCGGCGGCGGACGGCGAGCTTGACTTTTGAGCTTGCGGCTCCTGTTGCAACGATTTACTTTCCTGCTCCCAAGCGGCGTTGTCGACTGCGGGGCGCGGTATGAAATATCTAACAAGTTTCTTTAAGAATTGCATTGACTCCGTCGGCGGCTGTTGTTGCTGATTGGCGGTCGGCGTGTTCGACAACTGCGATAAAATTTCGTAGAGTGCTTGCGGCAGTTGCTCGGCGACTTTGGCATCAACCAGTTCAAAAGCCGATTTGGTAATGAGCACCGGTTCCAACTCCTCGCCGCCCTGTTCCGACACGACTAAATCTTTTAAATTCGTCAATAAAAGTTTGGTATCGTCGCTAAGGCGCATTGAATATCTTTTTTCGGCGAGTGCTCCCATTTGCGCAATCATGCGCGAAAAAACCATGAGCTGATCCATTGCAAAGCGTTGGCTCTCGATTGTGCTACCGATTCCCTTGTTGAGCGTCGACTCCATTGAAAACGATTGCCGCAAAATATTTTTGACGATTTGGCTGATCTCGTCCGGCATTTTTTGAACGCCCTGTTTTTCTTCCGAGCTGATTTTTGAAAGTGTCGACGCCAAATCTTGAATCGCCGTCTTCAGCGCGACATTGGTTTGCGGTCGAAATGCGCTACTTGTGCCCTCGTCCCGTCGTCGTACTCTGCCTACGTCGTCGGTCGGTTGTCGTCGGTCTATCGGTCGTATGCCTGTCGTATCTATTAATGGCATTGCATTTTTCAGCTCCTCACTTGCAAAAATTTTTTATGCTGATAGAATTTTATTTCATAATCTGCCGACATTCAAGCTTAATTTTTTACGGAGGAATTTAAAATGGAACCTAACGACAATCTCAAGCAACGACTCGACGCTTACCTTGCCGAAAATTTCGTTGAGGAAGAATGTTTTATCGGGTCGCCTAAAATTTTTAGCATGAAAAAAATGATTCCGCCAACAAAATGCTTCGGACTTGTCGCTTACGAGTTCATTGACTTTAGCAGTATCTTTGAAGAGAAGGAGGGCGAAACTTTTTCCGAAATGTTGATGCGCCTTATCAAGGAGAGCGGCGAGAAAATTCCCGACATTTACACCAAAGCGCAAATTGACTGCAAGCACTTTTCAAAGATAAAAAACAGGAAGAACTATCAGCCGAGCCGCGACACCGCCATTGCCCTCGCGATGGCTCTCAAGCTCGATTTTGAAACGGCTAAAGAACTTATCGCGGCGGCGGGCTACACCTTGAGCAAATCCAAACGCGACTTGATTATCACCTTCTTTATCCAAAACAAAATCTTCGATACCTTCCTGCTCAACTATTACTTCGAAGAATACAATCAGCCGCTACTTTTCGAGAAAAAATGTTAAAAAAAGCACCTCCGAAGTCGGAAGTGCCTTTCTTTAATCTGCAAAGAGATCGTCGCCGAACGAGTACAAAATCATGCACACCAGCATTATCAAAATTATTATGTCGCCCAATCAAATCACCGCCGAAAAGCAATTAGGAATGCGCAATGCATAATGCGTAATTAAAATGTCATCATTACGCATTAAGAATTAGCCCTGCCGCGCCGCTCGCGAGCAAAACTTTTATCACGCCGATCTTCATTCTGACCGCCGCCAACGCCCCGATTAAAATTATCGCGCCCTTAACGTCGAACGTGCCGAGTAAGTCTTTCGGCATTTGCTCAGCGTTCCACACTGCAAGCAAGACAAAACTAACGCAAGCCGCCGCGATTAACGCCATGACTGCCGGTCTTAAACCATTTAAAATCCCGTGAATCGCGCCCAAGTCTCCGTACTTGAAAATTATCTTCGCAAGCGCAATGCAAAGGAAAATACTCGGCGTTACGAAACCCATTGTCGCGCAGATTGCGCCGCCTATGCCCGCAATCTTCATGCCCGCGAACGTCGCCGCGTTTATGCCAATCGGTCCCGGCGTCATTTGCGAAATCGTAAAAATGTCAATGAACTCGCTCAAGCTCAGCCAGTGATAGCTATCGACGACCGACGCTTGAATCAGCGGCATTGACGCGTAGCCGCCGCCCACGCATACCAAACTTATCTTGGCGAACTCGAAAAACAACAGCAAGTAAATCATTCGTTAATGACCTTGCACTGGCAATTTTTCATGACGTCGAGAGCTTTTTGATGAGCTTCGGGCGTGGAGCCGGCGCAACATGCCGCGTCGATTTGTATCCGCTGTTCGGGGTAGAACGCCTTAATTAAAAGCGCGTTCGATATGACGCAAATATCTGTACAGACGCCCGCGAACTCGACGACTTCATAGGGCTTGATGAGTGACGGCAGGCGCGTTGACCCGAAGGCTTTTTTCTCGATAACGGCTTTAGCTCGCGCAGTGAACTTTTGAAGTTCGGGGACGATTTGCCAGCCGTCAGATTTCTTCAAGCAGTGCGTGACGGGCAAATTTCTGCCTTCCTGCGTCTCAAGGTAATTGTCGGCGTGAGTGTCTTGCGTGAAGATTAAATCGACCGCGCCCTCTTCGACAATAGCCTCCAACTTTTTCACGAGACGCGGCAACATTTCCTGCGCCTCTTTTGTGCCGAGCGGTCCCGTCACAAAATCGTTTTGCATGTCGATAATTATCAATGCCTTTGCCATTTAAAGCCCTCCTAACTTTAAACCTGCCGCGCAGGCGAGTAAGCCCGACGCGACGCTGATTATAACATTTGCCGCCGCCGAGAAGATTTGCCCGTTTTGAATCAGCGCGAGCGTCTCCGCCGAGAAACTTGAAAATGTCGTAAAGCCGCCCAAGAATCCGACTGCGATGAACAACCTGATTGAATCGAATCGCCCCGCCAAAATCCCGACGACCAAGCCCATTAACAAGCTTCCTAAAAAATTTGCGGTCAACGTGCCGAGCGGGAAATTGCCGAGCTTGCCCGCCAGTGCCGTCGTCACCAAGAACCTGCAGACTGCGCCCAAGCCCCCGCCCGTGAATACCAATAAAATTTTTGTCATAAATCCCCCAGCCCCTGTTCCTGGTTCCCGGTTCCTATGCTATAATTCGGCGGTAAAAATTTTTGCGAGGTGTTTAAAAATGTGTAAGGAATGCGGTTGCGGCTCCGAAGGCAATACTCGCCTGCAGTTCACCGCCAACGGCTACACGCCCGAAAGCACGGCGGCTGTCGAAAAAAATTTGCTCGGCTTGGCGGGCGTGCTCTACGTTCATATTCACGCGCACGACGGCGAGACTACCATTGACTACAACCCCAAGAAGACTAAGCTCCGCGAAATTCTGAGCGTCTTCGACAATCTCGGCGTCGAGGCTGATATTTAAAATTTATACCATGAGCGAGTTTTCTCTTCGGCGACGGTCGTCGATAAGCCGTGCCCGCAATACAAAACAGTTTCATCGGGCAACGCGAAGACGCGGTTTTTAATCGTGTTCATCAAATCAATCTCGCTACCGCCCGCCAAATCGGTGCGCCCGCGCCCTCCGTAAAAAATCGTGTCGCCGACAAAAGCGATGCGATTTTTTTCATTGTAGTAAATCGTGCTGTCAATCGTGTGACCGGGCGCGGCGATAACTTGCAACTTGAAATTAGGATTGAGCGACAGCGGAATTTCTTGCCAGTCGTCAAGGATTGTCACATCGTCAATCGTTGTCTCGACCTCAAAATATTTCGAGCCGTTGTTGGTGGTGTCGCGCACATAAAAATTGCCGCCGCGTCCCATGCAAACGGGAATGTTCAAAGCGCGACGGAGTTCATTGACCGCGCCGATATGATCGTAATGCCCGTGCGTGAGCAAAATTTTTTCTATTGTGAACTTCTCGCGCTCAATGATTCGCAAAAGCTTATCTGCTTCCGCGCCGGGATCAATCAGAAAGCCGCCTCCCGTCTCGTCGTCGGTAAAGAAGTAAGCATTCTCCTCCATAACGCCGAAAATATCAATTTCCACAGGTAGAATCATTTCGTCCGCTCCTTTATTTTAAATTAATCTTAGCTACAATCTTTTTAAGCTGGTCAATGTCTTGCGCGGTCAGCGGAGTTTTATCTTCGCGAGCCGCGCCGTTGACCGTTTCTATTTTACCTGAAAGTCTTGAGACTTCAAAGCGTAGGTTGTCGAGCGTCACAGCCAGATTTTTTGAGAAGGTGTCGTTAACTTTAATCAGCGCGGAGAGATTTTTATTGGCGGCGGAAGTGTCGGTTGCGGCGAGTTTTTCAAGCGCGGCGTGGATTTTTTCAAGGTCTTTGGTGTAGGAAGTTTGAGTTATCTGCGCGACGGCGTGAAGGTTTTTCGAGACGTTTTGAAGATTTACCTTGTTAATCTCCGCAACGGCGGCGAGCTTTTTCAATTCGTCGGTGTTGTTTTGAAGGGCGATAGAAATTTTCTCAAGCGCGGCGTTTTGGGCGAAGGAATTTTCTTTGAGACTGCCGATTAGGGAATTGATTGACTCGGAATTTTTAATTTCCTGCGATTGAACTGCGTCGAAGATTTTTTCAAGGGAGACGTTCTGCGCGGCAGAATTTTCCTCAAGGCTGGCGACCAGAGAATTTACCGATTCGGCATTTTTGATAAGACTGATTAAATCTTCCATAGTCGCCGATTGCTCGCGGATAATTTTTAGATTGTCTTGCAGGAGTTGTGCCACTTCACTTAACGAACTCATTGCGTCGATGCTCGCGGCTGAAGTCTCATTGATTTTTGCGCGGAGTTGTTGGAATTGAATTTCCATACGCTGATGATCTTCCTCCGCTGCCTGCGCCGACCTGTTCAAAGCGCGCCGAAGACTTATCGCCGCAAGCAATGCTCCACCCGCGCAGATTGCCAAGCCCGTCACAAAATCTTCAATCTTCAAAACCGCCCCCAAACTTATCAGCGCGAAAAACAATGCCCCCGCGTAACCGTTTTCACTGCCATTCATCTCAAAGCCCCCGCTCAAAAAACTTTTTGCGATTTTAACATTAAATCTGCACACGCGCAATAATCACGTCGACTTTACAAGAAATTTAAAGCGAACTCTTGACAA
>JBGUYA010000074.1:0-16521 GCA_045118435.1 Quinella sp.
TTTTCCATTTAATAAAACCTCAACTAGCTGTTAGGTGTTAGGTGTTAGCTAAAACCTAAAACCTAAAACCTAAAACCTAAAACCTAATACCTAATACCTGATTCACCGCTATTATAGCGCAACGTTGGCTTAAGTTCAAATTGACATTTCGCCGCGCAAACCTTAAAATTCTTTTATAATTCAAGAGAACCGGGAGGGGTCGAAGTGGTTTTATCGAAAACCAAATTGATGACAATGGCGGCAGTTTTAGCCGCGTCTTCAATATTTTTCGGTGGTTGCGGCGACGACAATCAACAAAAACAGGCGCAAGTTCAAAAGGCACAAGTCAAAGCAATGAAAGTCATTCAACGCGACACGCCGCTTGCCAGCGAATACGCCGGACATCTCGTCGGCACGGAAGAAGTTCAAATTCAATCCAAAGTCTCCGGTAACGTCGTGCAAAAATATATCAACGGCGGGCAATACGTCGAGGCAGGGCAACTCTTATATCAAATCGATTCGCGCCAATACAAATCCGCTGTGCTCCGCGCTCAAGCCGACCTTGCGCAAGCCGAAGCAGTCCTTGAACAGTCTAAGGCAACCTACAACAACGACTTAACGGACTTGCAACGCAATCAAAAGTTGTTCGAGGAGGCGGCAATTTCTGAACAAGCCGTCGCCACTCAAGCCGCCAAAGTTCGCGCGGACGAGGCAACCTGCGAGGCGAACAAGGCGGCAATCTACGCCTGTCAAGCCGCGCTCCGAACTGCTCAGGAAGATCTCGCCGACACAGATATTTACGCGCCAATGTCAGGACAACTCGGCGTCGACGACGTGGCAATTGGTACTTTCGTTTCGGCAGGTCAAACGACGCTTGTAACTTTGGGCGCACCCAATCCGATTTTCGCGCAGTTCTCAATCAGCGAGGCGGATTATCTAAAGTTCATGACTGTGCAAGCCATGCAATCCGACCACAACCCTATCGACGTGACGATAACTCTTTCCGACGGCAAGCAGTATCCTTTTGAAGGGCGTATCGTCGAAGTTGACCGCGAACTTGCCAACAGCACCGGCTCTCTTATCATGAAGGCGATTTTTCCCAACCCCAGCGGTCTTTTAATGCCCGGCATGTTTGCGCGCGTCAAGCTCACGGGCGAAGTCATTCCCCGCGCTATCTTGGTTCCGCAACGCGCCGTTCAACAGCTTTTGGGCAAGTCGTTCGTTATGGTCGTCGGCAAGGAGAATAAATCGGAGGCGCGTACTGTCGAACTCGGCGACCAAGTCGGCAGTTACTTCATTGTCAACAGCGGCATAACCACGAGCGACACCGTTATTGTCGAGGGCTTGACCAACCTGCGCGAGGGCGTTGAGCTTAATATTACAAACGTCACGCCAAACGAAATGGGCTTTTCTCTCGTGGACGCGACGAAAACTTACAACGCCGACGCGGGACTTCACGCGCCCAACACCAACCCCAACGCTCCCGACAATCTGCGCGGCAAATAAGAGGTTACTTTAATGCAAGCTTTTTATTTGAATGCGGAGAATTTTTCCGGCATGCAGGCGAAACTTGAGCCGCAACTTGAGCAACTCAAAATCAAGCAAAAAGATATTTTGAACGCGGAACTTTTGGTTGAAGAAATTTTTTGGAGCTTGATAAAAAAAGGCAACGCCGCGCAGGTCAAAGTTCAAGTCGTCAAGAAATTTTTCGGCAGTGTGCAAATTCAAATGACGGTGGAAGGCATGCCTTACAGCCCGCTCGTCGAAGTCGCCGATTGGGAAGAAGACAAAGACGACGAAGATTATTTCATCATGATGATTCTTAAGGCGAATCAGCAACAACTGAATTATTCGCGCAAACAAAATCTTAACGTCGTCACAATTAACGTCCGCAGTAAAGGCAACGCGCAGGCGATTATAACGATGGCTTGCATTTTCGGCGGGGTGATTTGCGGTCTGCTTATGAAAGAATTTCTTTCGCCCGAAGTCATTTCTTTTGTCAAAGAAACGATTATTCAGCCGTCTACAAAAATGTTCCTCAACGCGCTAAGCTTGCTCATTTCGCCCGTAATTTTTTTCAGTATCTTAAACGGCATAATCGGCATGAGCTCAATGGGCGTCGGCAAAATCGGCTTAAAGTTAATGGGTTGCTCAACGACTTTAACAATAATTTCTTTGCTTATTTCGTGCGTCATGGCGTGGATTTTTTTCAGCGGAGGCGTCCCACAAATCAACACGTTGCCCGCCGCCTCAAACTCCGCCGAAACCCTGGAGTTCTCGTTTGTAAACTTTATCACCGACATAATCCCTGCCGATTTCGTCAGCCCGATTTTGAACGGAAACATTTTGCAGATAATCTTCGTCGCGATTCTTTTAGGCATATCTCTGAATAAGCTTGGCAATGAAGTCTCGCTCGTCCGCGAAGGAGTCGAAAACCTTAACAAAGTCTTCACGAGTATGATGTCGCTGATAATGTTCTTCGTGCCGCCGATTGCTTTTTTCGCAATGATAACTTTGGTACTCGAATTCAACACGGAAATTTTAATGCTTATCTCGAAACTTATCCTTTGTCAATTAATCATAATCGCGGTCATGCTTGCCCTGTATCCGATTTTAATTTGGCGCGTCAGGAAAATTTCTTCCAAACAGTTTTTCAAAAAAGTTCCCTCGCTGTTTCCAACGGCTTTTGCAACTTCAAGCTCTATGGCGGTCATGCCGTCAATGATGACTTTGTGCACGAATAAGCTCGGCATCTCTCCGAAAATTTCTTCGTTCGTAATCCCGATTGGAATAACAATCGATGCGACGAGTACGATGCCTTGTTTCGTGCCGGCGTCCATCATGTTCATGGGAATGTACGGCATTGACCTTGAGTTGGAAAATTTGACGTTAATCGCTCTCTTGTCGTTTTTGTTGGCTTACGGCACACCAGCGGTGCCAGCGGCTTGCGTCATTTGCATTGTTACTATCGTCAGCTATTTCGGCGTCCCGAAAGAAATTGCGGCGTTGTTGCTTTGCATTGACGCTTTGAGCGACAGAATTCTTACCTGCTTAAACATAGTATCCACCATGATGATAGCGACGATTTTGGCGCGGAGTGAAAATCTCCTTGACGAAAAAATCTATTTCACGGAGTAAATCTAATGCAAGCTTTTAATTTGAACGCGGGAAATTTTTCCGACATGCAAGAGACGTTGGACGCGCAGTTGACGCAAGCCAAGATTGAGCAGAAAGACGCCTTGCGAGCCGAACTTTTGGTTGAAGAAATTTTTTGGCGCATGGTAAATTTCGGCAAGGTCGCGCAGGTTAAAGTTCAAGTCGTCAAGAAATTTTTCGGTGGCGTGCAAATTCAAATGACGGCTCAAGGTGCGCCTTACAATCCCCTTGTCGAAGTCTCGGACTGGGACGAAGACGACGAGGAATTTTATCGCACGCTGATTCTTAAAGCCAACCGCCAAAAGATGAATTGGCACCATAAAAATAATCTCAACGTCGTTACAATCAACGTCCAAAACGAATCAAATCGTCAACTGAAACTAACTTTGACCGGCATGTTAGGCGGAATTATCTGCGGATTTTTGATGAAAGAATTCGTCGCGCCCGAAACAATTTCTCTGCTCAGCGACAATCTCATCACGCCGATTAATACAATGTTCCTCAACGCCTTGAGCATGGTTATCGCGCCAGTTATTTTTTTCAGTATAACCAGCGGGATAATCGGCATGGGCGCGGGCGCAGGCGTCGGGCGTATCGGCTCAAAGTTGATGAGCTTATACCTCTCTACGAGCGTAATTGCCGCTTGTATAGGTTTGCTTGTCGCGTGGCTTTTCTTTAGAAGCGACGTGCCGCAAGTCGGAGAAATTTCTTCCGTCGCCGATAACGTCAGCACTTATGAATTCTCGTGGATTGAATTTATCGTCGGCATAATCCCTTCTAACTTAGTCAACCCGATTATCAACGGGAACTTAATTCAAGTGATTTTTATCGCCGTGCTCTTCGGAATAACTTTAAACAATCTCGACAACAGAGCGAAACCTATTCGAGAACTCGTCAGCAGTTTCAACGAATTCTTTATGAAAATTGTCAACATGATAATTTTTTTTGTACCGCTGATTGTTTTTTTGGCAATGGCAACTTTATTCTTTAACATGGAAACCAATATCATTTTGATGATGGGCAAATTGATAATCAGTCTACTGCTCGCTTGCGTGATATTATTCGGCGTCTACATGTTGTTGATTCGGCTTGTCGGGAAAATTTCGCCGTTGCCATTTCTGAAAAAAATTCCTGCGTTAATGGCAATACCTTTCGCGACAAGTAGCAGTGCCGTCACAATGCCGTTCACGATGAATTTCTGCACCAATAAGCTTGGCATTTCGCCGAAAATTTCTTCGTTCGCAATTCCGATTGGCACGACAGTCAACATGAATGGTGGTTGCATTTATGGTCCGCTCGTGGCAATTATGTTTCTGAAGATGTATGGGGTAGACGTGAACTTGAATGCGGTTATGGTAATCTTAGCGATGACGGTATCGCTTTCAATTGGTGCGCCCGCCGTTCCAAATGCCTCTGTAATTGGTCTTTTGAGTATAACTTCGGTATTCGGCATTCCTAGTAATATTGCGGGGATATTGTTTTGTCTCGGTACCGTCTGCGAAAGAATTGTTACTTGCTTTAATGTGATAGGTGACGTTGCGGCGACTGAGGCTTTGGCGCGGACTGAAAATCTTCTCGACGAAAAAATTTATTTTAGTTAGGTATTAGGTGTTAGGGGTTAGCTAAAACCTAACACCTAATACCTAAAACCTAAACAAGGAGCTGAGGCTTATGGCAAAATTTTTTATTCACCGACCGATATTCGCGATAGTCATTGCCCTGATAATTACGCTCGTCGGTATCTTGGCGGCATTGCAACTTCCCATTGCGCAGTATCCGCAAATTTCTCCGCCGACAATCTCCGTCAGCACGACCTACACGGGCGCAAATGCCGGCGTCGTCAACGAGACTATCGCGCAGGTCATTGAACAGCAGGTTAACGGCACCGACGGCATGGACTACATGAGCTCCAACTCCGACGACACGGGGCGTTACAGCTTGAGCGTTGTCTTCGAGGTCGGCACTGATGGCGACATGGACTCCGTTAAAGTTCAAAACAACGTCGCCATTGCCAACGCCAGCTTGCCTACCGACGTTCAGCGGCAAGGTGTCACCACTCGCAAGGCGTCTAACGAAATGGCTCTATTTTTAGCAATGTACTCGCCCGACGGTAGCTACGACCGCGCCTTTATGAAGAACTACGCCGACATTTATCTTATGGACGAGATTAAGCGCGTTAGCGGCGTCGGCGACGTTCAAATCTTCGGCTCCGATTACTCAATGCGTATTTGGCTCAACCCCGATAAACTCGCCGAGCTTGACTTGACTGTTGCCGAAGTCTCCGCCGCCATTAACGAACAAAACCTGCAGGCGGCGGCGGGCACAATCGGTTCAATGCCGCTTGCTCAAGGTCAAGAAAAGCAATACACCGGCAAAGTTCAAGGGCGTCTCTCCGACATGGAAGAGTTCAGCAACATTATCCTCAAGGCGAACGGCGACGGCACTTTTGTTTACATGAAAGACGTTGCGCGGATTGAGCCGGGTCAACGCATGAACAACATTATCGCGAAGTTCAACGGCTATCCTTCCGTCGGTTTCGGTATTCAGCTCACAAGCGACGCAAACGCAATGACGACTGTTCGCAATGTGCAAGACATTATCGAACGTCAACGCCCGAACTTGCCGCCCGGACTTTTTATCAGTGAAATTTTCGACAGCACGGACTTTATCCGCGCCTCGATTAATGAAGTCGCGCACACGTTTGTTGAGGCGTTGATTCTCGTCGTGTTGGTTATCTTCGTCTTCCTGCAGAGTTGGCGCGCGACGTTAATCCCGCTGTTGGCAGTTCCCGTGTCGCTTATCGGGACGTTCGCGGCGTTCACAATCCTTAACTTCTCAATCAACACGCTGACATTGTTCGCAATGGTGCTTGCAATCGGCTTAGTCGTCGACGACGCTATTGTTGTTATAGAAAACGTCGAACACCACATGGAGGAAGGACTTCAACCCGTCGACGCAACCGAACGCGCAATGGACGAAGTTCAAGGTCCCGTCGTGGCTATCGCGTTCGTCTTGGCGGCGGTGTTCGTTCCTGTCGCATTCTTGGGCGGCATGATGGGCGTACTCTATCGACAGTTCGCCTTGACGATTGCTATCTCAATGGGCTTGTCGGCGTTCGTCGCGCTGACTTTGACGCCCGCCCTCTGCGCCATGATTTTAAAACCTAAAGACCCCAATGCTAAAAAAGGTTTCTTCGGCAGATTTTTTGACGGCTTTAACAACTGGTTCGACCGTACGAAAAATTCTTACGTCGGAATTGTCGCGGCGTTTATCAAACGTTCAAAGCTTGCGATAATTTTCTTGTTGATAGTCGGCGGCGTGACGTGGACAGTTTATCAGCGGCTCCCGTCAACTTTCGTGCCCGAAGAGGATCAAGGCTACTTCTTCACGTCGATTAACCTGCCCGAAGGCACTTCAATGAATCACACGGTCGGGACGATTGACCGGCTCGGCGCGGCGGTCATGAAGGAAATGCCTGGCTTGAAAAACTGCATGATGATAACGGGATTTGATATTCTGTCGTTCGGTTCAAAGCCCAGTGCGGGCATAATCGTTTGCGGTTTGGAGGATTGGACTAAGCGCGGTCCCGAAGCGTCGATTAACGCTTGCATTGGGACGATTTTCAGACTCGGTGCGATGGTTGCCCCTGAAGCTCAAGTTATCGCGTTCAACCCGCCCGCACTGCCCGGACTCGGCAACGTCGGCGGTTGGTCAATGCAACTTCAAGATATGGCAGGTCACACCGACGAGGAACTTGACGCTTTGACAAAACGGATTGTCGCCAAAGCTAATCAGCGTCCCGAAATGCAGGGCGTTCGCACGACTTTTAACATTGCCTCGCCGACCGTCGAGTACGAGATTGACCGCGAGAAGGTTAAACTCTTGGGCGTGAGTTTGTCGGATGTCTTTACGGCTCTGCAGGTCAACTTCGGCGGTATGCAGGTCAATGACTTTAACAAGTTCGGCAGGACTTACAAAGTTATGCTCCAATCCGACGTGCTCTATCGCAGTGAAGCGGAGTGCGCCAAATTTGTTTTCGTCAAAGGTTCGGGCGGTCAAATGGTTCCGCTTAGTACTTTAGTGACGCCGCGTTACTCGACAGGTCCCACACAAATTTCAAGGTTCAACGCCGCCCGCGCAGTCACTATTCAAGGCAACGCAGGCGCGGGCTATTCTTCTGGTCAAGCAATGGCGGCGATTGAAGAAATCGTCAACGAAGAGGCGGGCGTCGGCTTCAATATCGAGTGGTCGGGGCAGTCTCGCGAAGAAAAGAAAGCCGCCAGTTCTATGGGTCAAGTCTTGGCGTTGGCGTTGGTGTTCGTCTTCTTAATGCTTGCCGCGCTGTATGAAAGTTGGTCAGTGCCGTTTGCAGTGCTCTTGAGCGTGCCGACGGGACTTTTCGGCGCAGTCATCGCGGAATATGCACTGTCTTACATATCGGCGGCAATGCACAACGGGCAAGCTAATCCGGGACTTCAGGACAGCGTCTATATGCAAGTGGCGATTTTGGTCATCATTGGACTCGCAGCCAAAAATGGCATTTTAATCGTAGAATTTGCAAAAATTCGTACAGACCGTGGAATGCCAGTAATTAAAGCGTCATTAGAGGCGGCAGGTTTGCGCCTTCGCCCAATCTTGATGACGAGCTTTGCATTTATAATCGGGTGCTTGCCGTTGGCAATGGCAAGCGGCGCGGGCTCTGCAGCTCGTAACGGGCTGGGCGTAGCTGTTGTCTCTGGGATGCTCACAGCAACCGCTCTCGGCGTCTTCATAATCCCGGTTCTCTTCGTAATTATGGAATGGATTGCCAAGAAGCTCGGATTTTTCAAACAAGAACGCCAGCGGTCTTCAACAGATTTTATGTGACATGAAATTAAGAAAATTTAACCGTCGGGCAAGAAAACTCGACGGTTTTTTTTCGCGTTATTGACGGAAAAGCTCTGCATGTGCTAGAATTATTTTGTCTAAAACAATCACTAGCAAAGCGCAGAGCCTTTCCATTTGCATTTTAACACGCTCGCTCCGCGCTGTCAACGAAAGGCGGAATGTGTATGGAGAAGAAAATTTACGGCGTAATCTACGGACTAATCGATGGTACGAACGACTTCGAGTATATCGGGCAAACTATTCGCTCGGTTGAGAAACGTTTCAAGGAACATGCAAAAGACCCTTATTATATCGGCAGTGCGATTCGAGCTCACGGCGAGGACATGTTCGTTATCGCCATTTTGAAAGTCTGCTACAGCAAGGCGGAACTCGATTTTTGGGAGCGTCATTTCATTAAGTCACGCGATACTATGGTACCTAACGGCTACAATCTTACCGAAGGCGGCGAAAGTTCTTCGTTTTGTGAAGAAGCGCGAGCGAAAATGTCAGCGGCGCGTACGGGCGAGAAGAATCATTTTTTCGGAAAACATCATGCAGCTGAGTCGATGGCTAAAGCATCAGCATTAAGGCGTGGTCAAACGCCATATAAAAATTTGATAGCGGAGATGGACGCACATAATTTGTCATACACCGCACTCGCAAAGCTTTTAAGCATATCGCGAAAAACCTTTTCCGACAAAATGACAACCAAGCAAAATTTCACAGCCGAACAAATTGCCAAGCTCGTTGAGATTTTCAATAAGCCCGCCGATTATCTTATGGTGCGTGATGATGGACTTCCGGCAACAAAATCAAAGGAAGAGACGAGTTTAAAAATGTCTATGGCGCGACGTTCCGATACTCATTACAAAAATTTGCTTTGTGAAATGAACAAGAGAAATCTTTCGTATAACAGACTTGTGAAGCTTTTGGGCTTAAAACGTAAAGCCGTTTCTGAGAAAATGCGCGACGGATATAGTTTTTCAACAAAAAACATCGAAAAACTCGTTGAGATTTTCGGGTTACCTGCCGATTATCTCATGTTTCGTGACGACGGACTTCCGGCAACAAAATCAAAGGAAGAGACGAGTTTAAAAATGTCTATGGCGCAACGTTCCGATACTCATTACAAAAATTTGCTTTGTGAAATGGACAAGAGAAATCTTTCGTATGGAGAATTGGCAAAACTTCTTGGTTTGTGTCATCAATCCGTTTCTTTAAAAATCCGCGATGAGAGAAAATTTACGACGGCGCAAGTCGCCAAGCTGGTTGAAATTTTCGGCAAACCCGCCGATTATCTCATGTCTCGTGACGACGGACTTCCGGCAACAACATCAAAGGCAGAAACGAGTTTAAAAATATCTATGGCGCGACGTTCCGATACTCATTACAAAAATTTGCTTTGCGAAATGGACAAGAGAAATCTTTCGTATAACAGACTTGCGAAGCTTTTGGGCTTGGAACATGAATCCGTTTCTGCCAAAATGCGCGGCAGACAAAATTTTACGGCGGCGCAAGTTGCCAAGCTGGTTGAGATTTTCGGCAAGCCCGCCGATTACTTGTTGATGACTTGAAAAATTGTTACGGCTCCTGCGGGAGCTTTTTTGTTGAAAAAAAGAGCCCCGACGTTAATCGAGGCTCAAAGATTATTCTAATCAGTCAGTAAAACTTTGTTGGTATTTGGCGCGAATCAGTTCTGATTGACTTTGTAAGATTGAGACTGGTCGCCCTGCGTGGTAATGAAGGTTACGTTCTCCGCGTCGTTAACGGTGAGCTTGCCGCCGTCGGTGAAGTTAATCGCTACAACGCCATTTTCATAAGAAGTGCCGGAAATTTGTTCGAGCGTGACTTCGGAAAGGATAACAACGTCGCCGCTGTTGACGCCGCTGATTGTGTCGTTACCGTTGCCCATAGTATAGAAGAAGGCGTTTTGACCGGAGCCACCGACGAGGAGATCATCGCCGCCGTTGCCGCCCCAGAGGCTGTTGTTTTTAGTGCCGCCGTAGATAGTTTCGTTGAGGTCGCCGCCCGCGAGTTCGGCATCGACTTTAGCACTGCGTGCGTCAACAGTTCTGATATTGCCCGTGAATTGAGCCGTCGATTGATTGCCGAGCCACAAGACCGCTTTATCCTCAACGCTTGAGTCGACCGAGATTGATGCATTCTTGCCCGTCGCGACAAAGAAATCAGCCAAGCCGTCGTAGTTGAGGGAAGTTGTATTGACCTGCGCGACTTTCTCGCCGACTTTGAAGTTTTGACCGACTGCATTTTGGATAACCGCAGTTTCGGAAGAAGTGCCCGCGCTGTTGCTGACTTCGATTGAAACGTCGGTATTGTTGCGGATAAAGACATTGGAAACACGGTTGCCGTCTTTCGCGCCGATTTCGACAACGTCAGCGGTATTGACATTGTCGTCGGTGAGGAACTCGAAGTTGCCGATAGTAGCGTGTGCGCCGTTTTCTTCGCTCAAGACAAAGAAGGAAGTCACGCCTTCCTTATCGCTGGCGGTGTTAGCCAAGTAGTTTCTACCGCCGCCGCCGTAGAGCGTTGCGTTGCCCGAACCCGCAAGGAGCGTTTCGTTCTTGTCGCCACCTTCAAAGATTGCATTGCCGACACCCGCTTGCAAAGTGGTCATGCCTTTGAAGACAGCTTTGCCGCCCGCGATTGAGCTGTCTGAGCCGTCAAGGTCAACGCGAACCGCTTCCATGTAATCCGTGAAGTCAACCGCGCCGCCTTGATAGTAGTTGGCAACGTTGTCATCGTCGGTCACTGCGATAGCATTATCAGCCGTCGTGATAGCCGCTTTGTAAGTTGTGTCGCCGCTCTTAATGAGTTGTTTCGCTACTCCGTCATTAGTTTCAGTCGTTTGAACAGTCGCGTGAGCACTGCCGCTGACTTCGAGGTAGCCGCTCTCGCCGATTGCAAGGTTGGCGTTATCGAGGTCGACATTGAGAACATCGCCTTCAAAGCCGCCGATTGCATTTTGAATTGTGGTGTAGCCGGATTTAACGATAATTTCCGCACCGTCGCGCCCAGTGTCATCGGCGTCGAAGACAATCAAGTTTTCTTTGCCACCGCCGGCATTAACAACGTCGCCTTCGCCCGCGTAGATAGTATCGTTGCCCGCGCCGCCCGTGAGTGAGGAGCCGTAATCTTTATCGTCGTGATAGTTGCCGAGCAGGACATAATCGGTTCTCGTGGAGCTGACGTCGATTGAGCCGCCGTTTCTGTTAGTGAAGCCGACTGCTTGTGATTCGCCGTCTTTCGTGAAGAAATTGACAATAGCGGAGCCAGTCGCGTTTGTGCTGTCCGCGAAAGTAATTTCGCCTTCGCCCAATTCAACGGTGCCGCTGTCGAACGTCAAGCTTGAGCCCGCTTTGATAGCTGTTTGAAGTGCAGCGGAGTTCGCTGCGCCGGTGACAATGCCGCCGCCCTTAGAAGCGTCGTAACCTTTGAGCGTGACGTTTTCTTTAGCATTGCTTGCGAGATAAATTTTATCTTCGCCGCCCTTGCTCATATCGAAGGTGACGGGTGCGCTGTCCTGAACGAAAATAGAGTCGTCGCCCGCGCCACTGGTTATGTTGACTTCTCTGCTTTGACCTCTGGGCGCATCAACAACTACAACGTCACCGCCGCTACCGAGCAAGATATTTTTGGTACCAGATTGAGTACCCGGAGCGACATAAGCCAAGTTGCCGCCCGCGTTGTTGAACTTAACAGTTTGAGCACCGCCCGTCAGCGAAACTTGATAGGAGCCGCTTTGAGACGACAAATCATAAGTTGTATCAGTAGACGAAGAAACAGTGTTCTCGGCGTTGACGAGTTTTTCAATTTTATCAATGGTGTAATCGAAAATGTCGTCCGTGTCGTCCGTTGTGTCGTCTTCGGTATCGTCGGTGTCGTCGGTGTCGTCAGTATCGTCGGTGTCGTCAGTATCGTCAGTGTCGTCAGTATCGTCGGTGTCGTCGGTATCGTCGGTGTCGTCGGTGTCGTCGGTGTCGTCAGTATCGTCGGTATCGTCGGTGTCGTCAGTGTCGTCAGTGTCGTCAGTGTCGTCGGTATCGTCAGTGTCGTCGGTGTCGTCGGTATCGTCAGTGTCGTCGGTATCGTCAGTATCGTCAGTATCGTCAGTGTCGTCGGTGTCGTCAGTGTCGTCAGTGTCGTCGGTGTCGTCAGTGTCGTCAGTGTCGTCGGTATCGTCAGTATCGTCAGTATCGTCAGTATCGTCAGTATCGTCAGTATCGTCAGTGTCGTCGGTATCGTCGGTATCGTCGGTCGTGTCGTCCGTTGTATCGTCGGTGTCGTCAGTGTCGTCAGTGGTATCGTCGGTAGTGTCGTCCGTAGTATCGTCGGTAGTGTCGTCGCCGAAGTGTACATATTCCATTATCGAATTGCCAGACTCGTCGGTGACACTTGCAATATTGCCGTCCGCGTCAACGTTTATGACCGCCACGTCGGTGTATTCTTCATCGATTGTAACTGACGAGCTGTTGATAATATATTCACCGCTATAAACATTTAACGCGACCGTTGCGGCTTCGAGACTTGCGCCGTCTTGAATTTCCGTAACGCTGAGAGCATTTTTAACGTTATTGATAATGTAATCTTCGCCGCCGTTGTCGATTTTAATCGTTGCGGTTTCGTTAATGACGATTTGAGGATTAACGCCCTCTTCGTCGGTGATATTGATAATGCCGGCACTGTTGGAGGTGCCACTTGCAACGCTTATTTCAACTTCGCCGCTGTCAGCTAAGGTCGCGTTGCCGCCCTTGTTCTCGTAAGCATAAGTGACGCCGTTCAAAATAATTTCGTCGTCCGCCGAAAGGTTGGCAATATCCAAACCGGTCGCTGTTTTCGAGACAACAGTTTTAGAAGTGCCGAGTCCTTCCAAGTTGACGTTGAGAATATTTCCTTCCGCATAAGAGCCGCCGTAGAGCGCGAGATCTTCGATATTAATGCCGGTGAGATCGTCATCGGAAGAGGCGGCGACGATTGAATCGTTTTCGTTGAGGATAATGCCCGAAAGGTCGCCTTCGCTGTTGAGTGCGAGAGCAACACTGCCGCTGTTGTTTGTGATTTTATAAACGGCGTCGCCTTCAACAGAAACTACGTTTGCCATATCGGTTGCAAGGTAAGCACTTTCGAGTTTCTCGACAGTGTAAGCGGTCATGGTGGGCAGTGCTTCACTGACTGTTATGTCCTCGCCGTCAGTAACAGTGAATTCTTCATTTTTTGCCAAAGGAGCGGTGACTTCCAACTTGTCGCCGACTGCATTAAGATTGAAACTCGTAACGGAACTGCTTTCGACGCCGATAGTTGCTAAGCCGGAGGTGTTATAAACCAATGCCGAGCCGTTGATTGTGATTTGACCCGCGCCCGAAGGAGCATTAATCAAAACTGCCTCATCGGAGCTACCGACATTTGCGCCGTCTTCAAGAACCGTGATAGCCGGCGAATCGCCCGCGGTGTAGATGAACGGCTTATCGATATTGACCAAATATTCATCGTCAATGCCGCCAACGTAAATATTTGCGCCAACAGACGCATTGACCGCAAACGAGCCTTTCTCCATTTCAACGTCGGCAATTTTGTTACCGCCATAGATATTGACAACGGCATCGGTATTTGCGCCGGTGAAGGCAAGTTCCGTTCCGCCGAAAGTGAGCGTCGAGTTTCCAAGCCCGCTAATTGCAACGGCGTCTTCGGAGGACGCGCCGACATCTGAACCGGCAGTAATTGTACCCGCGCCCGCGTCGCTGGGCAAGGCGATGCCCGTAACGGAATTTATAACGTAATATTCGCCGCCCTCAACCGTGTAAGTTCCTTCGTCGTCGAGTTCAGCCGTAACAGTAACAACGCCTTCAAAAGTTGAGCCGACACTGTAATTGCCTTGAAAATAATATTTACCTGCCTCAGGACTCGCAGGCACGACGCCTTCAACAGCTACTGTTGTGTCGTCGATAACAGCAGAAATTCCACCGACGAAACGCTGAAGGTCAAACTTGAACAAATCGCTCATTTGAGCAAAACTCCTCTCTTAAATCTCGTTGAGATTTGTTTGGAAAAAATTTGGCAATGATCCGATAAAATCCGAAGAGTCGCGGATTGTTGAACGAATCCGAAATCTTTTCTTTGCGAGTCGAACTTTAATCGGATCATTCTCGAAAGTTGATGCTCCCCGCACGTAACGAGGTAAATTTTTTGTAAATACACGTATCTTTTTTTTGAGCGGAAGTCTTAACCGCCACGCGCTTTTTACAGCAGAACGTTTTTACTGCCAACCGACAACTTTTGGATTAAACCAAAACAGCGTTGAATCGGCAAATTGCAACAAAATGCCGCTCCAAACGCCACAAACCCATAATTTCGATCTCGACTTCCGGTCCCCCAACCTTGCTCGAAGATCCCCCTGTCAGAGCGGTCAGCGTCCACCAAACGCTTGCAACCCTCACCTGAATAATATTGCAGTGAAAATATTTTGTCAATCACTATTTATTAAACTTTCCTCAAAAAAACTCTTCCTTACTTTTGTTCCCTAGCGTTCGCGAGTTTCAAAAGCAGTTTGGAAATATCTTGAGCGAGGATTTGCGAGACTTGCGGCACAAAATGCACCGCGTCTTGATAAGCTTGCGGAGGATAGAAATTTCTTCCGACGTAGAGATCATGAATCGCGCCGCCCTTGCTAAAGATTACTTGCTTTGCCGCCTCGTTGTAGCGTTCAATGTCCGCATTGCTCCGATAAAAAATTTCTTTGTCGTAACACTCCTCAACAACGGGCGTCGTCGTCGCGAAAATAATCTGAGCCTTCGGGAACAAATATTTCAAGCGGTCATAAGTTCGCCCAATCGTCGTGGCGTACTCGTTCAACGGCGTTTGCGGCTTGTCTCCAAAAATTCTTGCACAATCCCACAAGCCATTATTCCAATAAATAAAATCCATATCGGCAGGGAAATCGTAATCTTTCCACCACTCGTAAAGGGCGTGGAAAGTATAAGCCACCATGCGTCCGTTCTCCGGCGGATAATAAACGTCAACAACTCCGCGCAGATTTTCCCTCACGAACTCACGATAGCCCAAGCTGATACTGTCGCCCAAAAGCAACGCGGATTTTCTTTTACTTTTGCTCATAAACTTTCCTCCGAGAGCAATTTTCATCGTTTCCTTATACCAACCCGCCGAAGGTCTGTCGCGCAGTTCAGTATAAGACGGACAATTTATCTCAGGTATATTTCCCAAAGCCAGGAAATGAATCGCGTTGACGCAATAATCACTTCCGCAATGTCGCCCGACAGGTATCAACGGAATTTTTTGCTCCAAGTTATCGTAGATGTTGCAGTAAGGCGGCTCGCAATAACAGCGCGACAAATTTCCCGTCGCCAAATCCAAAGTCCAAGTCATCTCGCCTGCGTGACAAAAATATTTCGCGCGATTGACCAAAAAATTTTCGCAAGAGAAATTGAACATAGGGGAATCAAATTCTGCGCCATAATCTTTGTAAGTTTCAAAATTGGCGGAGCTGTAAATTTTCATGCCGTGCCGTTGATCTCTCGTCAATGCAATTTGTGGCAGTGCTCCGAAATTTTCCAGGCAATAATTTTTTATCTCTTCCAGACAATCAAGATAACCGTCGTAGAGATTCAGTTGAACAGTGAACGATGCCGGCGACGCGGCAACTCGCTTGACGTTCTCGGCGAAAACGCTAAGCAAATTTCGTTTCTTAAGTTCCTTGTAATGCAAAGAGAAAGCAAAAACCAGTCGGCTCGGCAAATCATCGGGCAAATTTATCAGCTTTTCAATCGCGGGCGTAATCGTGCCGTTAGTCGTCACGTTCACAAAATTTCCTTGCGTCAAAGTACAGGCAACAATGTCCGGCAATTCCTTGCAAAGAAAAGTTTCGCCCGCGCCGCAAAAACTCACAAAAAGTCGTTTGGCACTCCAACGCGCAGGATTGAAGGCGCGACCAATCTCTTGCGGAGTAAGTCGAAAAGCCGGTCTAGCCGAATCGCGATAGCCGCCTTGAATAACGTAACAATATTCACAATGCAAATTACAATGGCTTATCGGGACGAGACATTCAATAAACTTTTCTGCCCGTTGCAGTTTTTCGGAAATCAAAATAAAAACTCCTCCTTGTCAGCTCACCCCCAAACGCTTCATCAACATGAACTGCAACTTCTCGGCGTCGGAAAGTTCGCGGTTGTTGTCGCACAGTTGCGAGCTATAAAATTCCTTCAGCTTCGGTTGGAGCCACTCGCGCCCGTCCTTAGTGACGCGGTTTCTCATGTCGGCGTAGCGTAAATCTGTCGCGTGCGGAATATTTCCGAACGTCAACCAAAAGTGCCCGTTGTAGCAGTGCGCGATTGAACACTTGCCCACAGGCAACGCCGGAAATTCCTCGTGCGGGTTTGCGAAAGCGTCGCCAAGCCCAACGCCGCAATAGCACTGTTGCATTTGCCCGTTGCTTAAATTTATGACACCCGACCACATGCCCGCGCAACAAAATTCCTCCTGCCGCTTGCC
>JBGUYA010000075.1:0-19391 GCA_045118435.1 Quinella sp.
TAGGAGCCGTCGGCGTTTTTAATGCGCGTCGTCGAGTTAGGGAGCTTTTCGGTGTCGGGGTCGAGCGACATAATCACTGCCTCTTTCAAAATCTCCGCGTCGCCGAATTTTATCGGGAAGACATAACTTTGCATGACCTCGACGCTTGACGCCGTCACGATATAAACGCCCGCCTCGCGCATCATTTGCAAACTTTTTGTCCGCGAAATGATTTCAAGGATTTTGAGTGGCTCGACGTTGGAAAGCGCGATTGAAATTTTTCCCTTGACCGAGTCATCGATTGAGACGTTAAGCCCGCCAGTTTTGGCGACAAGCATAATTGTTGAGCGGAGGTCGGCGTCGTGTACGCTGAGCGTCATGGGCGCGGCTGAAACTTGCGCGGGCATAAAAAAAGTCGCCGAGACTATCAGCGGCAGAATTTTCTTTATCAATCAGTTCAGCTCCCTTCTGTCAATTAGGAATTAGGAATTATTTTCCCAATCCTTCATTCCTAATTCCTAATTCCTCATTCCACATTGCTTTTCCGCCGTCCTCGAACGTCACGAAGTCGGGGCTTATCTCGGAAATTTTTCGCCCGCCGATTTCTTCGCCGATTGTCAAGAAAACTGTCTCGTCGCCGCGCAGGAACATTGCAGTTTTATTTTCGCCGCTAATCGCCGTGCCCGTGAGGATAATTTTTTCTTTAGGCTTTTCGGGTTCGGGCGGCGCGATTAATATTGACGGCGGCGGGATTTTCGGCAAGGGCGGAGTCGGTTCAGGAGTCGGCGGAGGTTCGGGAGCAACTTTTTCCTCAACAGCGAACGGGTCGCCGATAAACAATCTGTCGGCTGTCGCGCCCAAAATTATTTTCACGCCGTCGGGACTTTTCGCAACGGGCAAATTTTTTATCGGCAAGTCTTTCGTGAGCGGCGGCTCGTCCGTTAAAACAATCTCTTCGCCGTCGGAGCCGTCCGTTATCCAAACCGCCAACAAGATTACGACACACGCCGCGAGTATTCCCACGCGAATTTTATTCTGCTTAAGCTCGTCGAGTTCGCGCCGCAAAATTTCCTTAAGCTCCTCTGGCATGACGCCCTCCACAAAAATTTTTCAAAGTCTATCATACGCCCGCGCAGTTTTCAACTAAATTTTGTGCTATAATAAAAATATGCTTAAGCCTCAAGGAATTTTCTCCGATATAATTCTATCGACTGAAAAACGGAAAGGAGGAAATTTTTAGTCGAGGCAAGCGTGACAATCACGTCACGGGCATCTTTGAAAAGTAAACATCTGCTAACGGAGGATAGATTTAATGCTTTTCTACAAATTTCAGATGAACTGCTACTGCGCCCGAAGTTCAATCGGCGGCGAACTTCCCGAAGACCGCCGCACGTGGCGTATGCAACTCGGCGATTTGAGCGCGGCTCTTTCTGAGGGTATTGACGGCGACAAAATCAGAGTATTTATTCACCGCGCCAGACAAAATTACTATCAGTGCTTGGTTTCAGTCGACGGCTTTAAGGAACTTACTACCGCCACGCTCACGGCGACCTTTGAAAAATTTTTCAGCGAACACGACGAGTTCCGAATTAAGAATATAAAAGTTGAAGACCTCGAAGAAATTACAACCTCCAAGTTCTGCAAGATTTTTGACAGGGCTAATCGCTCCGACAACTTTAACTTCGATTATTATCAAATCAATCAAGATTTGGGGCTTGACAGCCTCGACAACCGCACCTTTAAACTTACCGAGACCATTTGCCCCGAAAAACGTTTGACCTTCGACAAGGCGACTGCCAAAGCCGAGAAACTCCTCGCCGACGAAACTTTTAAGGAGGAGTTCAAAAGGATTTACGCTAAAGAAAACGCGCACCGCTTTTACGGACAGCCCGTTCACTACAAAATTATCGCGGGCAATGCAAGTGCGGCAAATTCTCTTTCCAATCTGCTTGTCGCCGCGCTTTACACAAATAAACGCCTCATTAGCCGCAGAATCAATCTTATCAGTAGCGTGACCGAGAATTGCTATGATGAGAACGACTTTGAAAAGATTGTCGAGAACGCGGCGGGCGGCACCGTCATTATCGAACTTAGCGGCGAACGTATCAACAGTGGACAGTTCGCGCATGCTTACGAGGAAGTCACGACCTTTATCGCCGAGACCGTCAAGCGTTTTCAGCGCAACACGCTTTGCATTTTCATTGAGCTTGCCGATAAACCCGGCTTTTCCCCGCAACTTACCGCTAAACTTCAAGACGACTTGCATATAATCGAACTGCACGAGGGCGCGGGCAATCGCGATACCGCGTTGAGTTATCTCAAAAAACTCATGACAGATGAAGCCTCCGCGCTTTACACCGACGACGAACTTTTGGAGGCGATGGGCGACAAGCTCACCTTCAGCGCGTCCGACATTTTCAACATTCGCGAGAAACTCTTCAACAACTCCTTGAAGAATAAAACTTACCCCGCTTATCGCGAAGTCGACCGCTTGACGCTCAACCCCGAAGATAAAAGCAACGACGCTTACAAAGACTTTCAAGAAATGATCGGCTTGACCGAGCAAAAGGCTCTTATCGAACAGATTATCGCCGCGCATCGCGTTCAGAAAATGCGCATGGATATGAACCTCGACAAGCAAAAGGCGGCTTTGCATATGTGTTTCACGGGCACGCCAGGCACGGCAAAGACGACTGTCGCCCGATTGATTGCGCAGATTCTCGCGCGTGACGGAGTGTTGAAGACCGGTAGATTTATCGAGTGCGGTCGCGCAGATTTGGTTGCAAAGTATGTAGGCTGGACGGCAAAAGCTGTTCGCGCCAAGTTCCGCGAGGCTCGCGGCGGCGTTCTCTTTATCGACGAGGCTTATAGTCTTTCCGACGGCGAACACGCGACTTTTGGCGAAGAGGCGATTAATACAATCGTTCAGGAAATGGAGAATAACCGCGATAACGTCATTGTCATTTTCGCGGGCTATCCCGACAAGATGAAGTTCTTCCTTGACCACAACGAGGGCTTGCGTAGTCGTATCGCCTTCCACATCGACTTCCCCGATTACAATCCCGACGAGCTTACGGAAATTTTCAAGCTCATGGCGAAAAAGCGCGGCTACAAAATTTCCGACGAGGTCGCCGCTCATTGCAAGAACATTTTTAAGCGCGTCGCCAAGAAAAAGAATTTCGGCAACGGTCGCTTTGTTCGCAATCTTCTGGAGCAGGCTTGGCTTAAACAGGCTCAACGTATCGTCAAGCAAAACGAAGGCGGCACCGTTACCAAAGACGATTTGATCAGTTTCACCGTCGACGACTTCGATGTCAATGTCGATAAAAAGTATAAGCACGAACGCAAGCTCGGCTTTGTCAGATAAAATTTTTCTGGCAGTCTCAAAAAAACTTGAGGCTGTCTTTTTTTGTGATAAAATCTGCGCGAGGTGATATTAATGAAAAAATTTTTTGCAGTGATGATTTGCTTGTTGATGATTGCCGCGCAGGCGTCGGCTATGGATTTGAGCATTAATCGCGGCGTTAATTGGCATGTCGGGGTTGGCGGTGCCCAAAAGTTGCGAATCGAAGGTTACTCGCGACTTGACGGCGACTTTACAAAGGGCGTCGCGGTCTTCGGCAACAATTTATATCTTCACTTCGACGCCACGCTCTTTGAAGAAATTCGTACCAATGGAAAAACTTTCGAGCAGATTGAACCTTTGGTCAGTCGCTTTGGCGGCTCCGACTTTGAACGTTGCGTTCCGGTGTTCGTGTTCGAGGGCGGCACGAATATTTTCCCGATAAGCAACAACGACGGGCACGACTTCTATTTGCTGGCGACCGAGACGGGCGGCGGCGGCTCCATAAAAGTTATCGGCAAGTGCGCCAACAGTTGGTTTAAATTCTTCGACACTCAAGACGTATACAGGACTCGCCAAATCGCGCGGGATTATTACATCAAAGACTTTTTCGCGACGGGCGATAAAATCATTATCAGCTATGAGCAGTGGGAGACAAAAAAAATTTGCCGCCTCGTCTACACGTGGGACGAAGCGACTCAATGTTTCAATCTCGAAGTAATTCATCAATGAAATTTTATTCGCCGTCAATGTAATTCAGATACCGCCGATATTGCGCCGCCTCAATGTTGCGAACGTAAGCCGCCATGTACTCGAAGTCGGGCGAGCCGTCAGCGGTCACCGGCAACATAAGCTTTTCGCGACGGAGCCGCGTTTCACTGCGCGGATAATTGAAACTGTATCTGCCGCGAACTTTGTCGGCGACGGTCGTTATGAAAATGCCGACATGCCTGTTAAGAAAATCTGCGTAGCCGAGCGCGACACTCGTCGAGGCGATAAAGTCTTCTGCCTTGTAAATCGAATAGCCAACGGAACCCTCGCCCTGCTTTATGAACGCAATGCAGTTGCCGCGCTGAATCAAATTTTCGACGGGACGCACAAAACTCACAACGCCGTTATTTCTGTTCGTTGCGCCGATATAAGGCACGCCGTGTTCGTCACGTTGCAAACGGTTTGCTTGACTGCACTTGCCCGACTCAATTCTGAACAAGTCGCCGATAAAAAACGCTCGCCAAACTTTTTCCTTGAGCTGCACAACGGGCGCGGTGTCCGCGATTGAAACGAACTCGCGGTAACGTTGCAAGATTTCTTCTTCGACAGCGCGGATATAATTTTCCATGTACTCGTAATCGGGCGTGTCATCATCAGTCACGGGCAAGAGAATTTTTTGCCGCCGCATTCGCGCTTCACTGAACTTGTAGCCGTAATTGTACTTGCTTTTTTGTTGAAGGATAACCGCCTTCAAGAAAAGATAAATGAACTCGTTGCCCGCGTGTTTTTTCAAGTGGAAGCGTTTAACCGAATCGGAAAAAAGACAGCGATACGGATGATAAAAACTTATCACCATGCCGTTGCCGTCGTAGTTGACGCCGAGAACATTTTCATCAGCGGAAGAATTTTCGTTGCCGATAAAAGCGGTGACGCCGTTGTTTGAATCAGCCGCGCCGATAAAAGGCGTGTCGCCTTGAATCATTTCGTCTTTCGTCAAACGTTTGCCGGAGCTTATATTGAAAATATCTTTGATGAAAAATTCCTTCCAACGTTTGGCGGCGAATAGCGGCGGCGGCTCAGTCAGCGGCGGCAGTTTTTTTTTACGCCGAAAAGATAATCGCGGCGGTGAGCAATCATGTTGAATTCAAAGGTCAAGTAATCGGCGGTGGAGTCGTGCACAGAATTATCTTCGGGCAATTCGTCGTTGTAGTAGTAGAAGGAGTGGAGCCACTCGTCTTGCGGCTCAATCGTCGTCTCGACCATGAACTTTGACGGCGCGTCTTTAATCTTGCCGCGCCAACAATCAAGCAGATAAAATTTTTTATCCTTAGCGCGTTCGGTCTCGACAAGCCCGACGTGTTTCTTGACTTCAAAGCCGTCGTCTTCAAAGTTAATGAACTTGACGCGCTTTGACTTGGAATGAGGCTCGCCCGCCGTGAAAACCGCAATGCAAGGCACGGTTCCGATTCCGTAGAAAGTATTTTTGTTGAGGCTGATGACGCCTTCGAGCGTGTGGCTTTTGAGAATGTCGCCCTTAACAATTTTGTCGTCGCGCGTCTTGCCAATCATTGCGGAGACGGGAACGATAACGGCGACGCGCCCGCCCTTTGTAATCGATTCGAGCAAGTGGCGAATAAAATTCAGTTCGGACAGGTGAGAGGTCGCGGCGTTCTTCGCTTGAGAGTAGGGCGGATTCATAAAGCCGACAGTCAAGCCGTCGCCCAAAAGTTGAAGGTCATCGGGGTCGTGCGCGAAAAAATCTCCGCAAAGCAAATTGCTTTGACCGTCGCCGCGCAGAATCATGTTGGTTGTGGCGATAGAGAACATGTCCTCACGCGCCTCGATGCCGTGAATTTGTTTCTGCTTGATATTTTTGCGTTGAAACTCGTCGGCGTCGTTAAGCATACGGCTCATTGCGGCGACAAGAAAACTGCCCGTTCCACAGCAAGGGTCAAAGACGACATCATCGGGCTTGAGGTCGACGAGGTCGCAGAAAAGTTCGGCAATGTGTCGCGGAGTCAAGACGACGCCCAAGCTTTGACCGTCGCCGCCGCTGTAAGAAATGAACTCGCCATAAAATCTGCCGAGATAATCTTCCGCCGAGTTGTTGATGACCGCGTCATAAATTTTGCCGTCAATGAACTCGGTAAAATATTTTAGCGGCGTCTTGCCGAGCGAGCTGTTGACGGTGTTTAAAATCTGACGGTTTTTAATTAAGTTGAACTGACTGAGGACGCGCTCCCTTTTGACGGCGGGGCTGACGTTGACTTTCTTAAGATGAATTTCAACCGCCTCAAAAATTTTTTCGCCGTCGGTTTTGGTTTCGTCGCCAATGAGTTGTTCGATTTTAAAATGCTTTTTCTCGGCAAGCGCAAGCAGAATAGCCGAGACGACAAGGGGCTTTTCGTCCTCGCCGAGTTGTCCGTAGTTGCGCAGGTGTTCATGCAAAAGTTCTGCGCGGCGAAGAATTTTTTTTAGCTCAATCTCCTCTGCCGACTCCTCGCCTAAAACCATGCGCCGATAGTAGCTGTCGATATTCTCCGCCGTGAAATTTTTAAAGGTGTCGACTTCGGGCAGTTCGACGATATTTTTGTCGCCGCCGATAAAAAAGGGTTTAATGGTGTGATGCTTGCGGTCGCCGACGTTGCCGAACGCGAAGATTTTTTTATAGCTCGTGCCGTCGATAATCTTTTGCGCGTAGAAGATTGCGCCGTTGACCGCATAATCTTTCGTGGCGTTGACGCTCTGAAGAATTTCGCCGCCGTCGCGCAGGACAAGCTTTGAGCGGTCGGCTTTATCTTCCATAACCAGAACAAAATCTTCGACAAGCGCGATATGGTCGGGGTAGCCCGCGTTGCCCGTCTGATTCTTCGACGCGTTTTGAAGTGCGCCGTCAATCTCGACGTTGCGGCTACTCTGTGTGTCGGAAAAAATCTCGACAGCCTCCAAGCGATTTTGTATGTAGTTCGTGAAGTCGTGTTCGTTCCTCATAAATTTACCTCCCGCGCAGATTATACCTTAGCAGCCCTTTTTTATAAAGGAAAAAATTTTTCGGCGTCGAAAGTTTAGCGCGTGAAAAATGATTAGGAGGAAAAAGTATTGGACACATTTGAAATGGAACTCGGCGGCAGAAAGTTAATCGTCGAGCACGGCAAAATGGCAAAGCAGGCAAATGGCGCGGTGTTGGTTCGCTACGGCGACACGGCGGTTTTAGTCACGGCAACGATGTCTGCTGAGCCAAGAGAGGGCGTCGACTTCTTCCCGCTGACGGTCGACTTTGAAGAGAAAATGTATTCGGCAGGGAAAATTCCCGGCGGATTCATTAAGCGCGAAGGTCGCCCGCAAACTTCCGCGATTTTGAAAAGCCGACTGATTGACCGACCGATTCGCCCGCTCTTCCCCGAAGGTTTTAGAAATGACGTGCAGATTATCGCGACAGTGATTTGCTACGACGAGGACAACGCGCCCGAAATCGCCGGCATGATTGGCGCGAGTTGTGCGCTGAGCGTCTCGGATATTCCATTCGGCGGACCGATTGCGGGCGTACACGTCGGCAGAATCAACGGCGAATTCATTATCAACCCGACCAAAGAACAACTCGACGTTTCGGAAATGGATTTAATCGTCGCCGGTTCGCGCGATGCGGTCATGATGGTTGAGGCGGGCGTCAAGGAGTTGCCGGAAGAAATTGTGCTTGAGGCAATACTTTTCGGGCACGAGGAAATTAAAAAGATTGTCGCCTTCCAAGACGAGATCAAAGCGGCAGTCGGAAAGGAGAAAAAGGAAGTCAAGCTGTTCATGCCCGCAGAAGAAATCGCGGCGGCAGTTCGTGAGCTTGCGACGGAGAAAATCGACAAGGTTATCAGAAATCCCGACAAGCTCGCGCGGGAGGCGGCACTCGACGAAGTTAAGGCGGAAGTCGTCGAAGCTCTTGCCGAAAAATTCCCCGCCGAAGATTATCCAAACGCGGAGAAAGAAATCGGCGCGGTGTTTTACAAGCTTGAAAAAGAGATCGTCCGCAAGATGATCACGCATGAAAAGATTCGCCCCGACGGTCGCGAGTTAGAAGAAGTTCGCCCGATAACTTGCGAAGTCGGATTGTTCGCACGGACGCACGGTTCGGGATTGTTTACGCGCGGGCAGACGCAAGTTTTGACAATCACGACGCTTGGCTCAATCGGCGACGAACAAATCATTGACGGCTTAGATCCGGAGTACACCAAGCATTACATTCACCACTACAATTTTCCCGGTTATAGCGTCGGCGAGGCGAGACCTGCGCGGAGTCCCGGTCGTCGCGAGATTGGTCACGGAGCACTGGCGGAGCGTGCGCTTGTTCCCGTTATTCCGTCGATTGAAGACTTCCCCTATACGATTCGGCTTGTCTCGGAAGTTTTGGAGAGCAACGGCTCAAGTTCAATGGGTAGCGTCTGCGGCAGTACGTTGAGCCTTATGCAGGCGGGCGTTCCGATTAAGCGACCCGTTAGCGGCGTGGCAATGGGTTTGGTCAAGGACGGCGACGCGCACACGATTTTAACCGACATTCAGGGCATGGAAGACGCGCTCGGCGATATGGACTTCAAAGTTGCGGGCACGACCGAAGGCGTTACGGCGATTCAAATGGATATAAAAGTTGCGGGCATTTCGCGCGAGATTTTGAGCGACGCTTTGGCACAGGCGAAACGCGGCAGGAGTTTTATTCTTGGGAAAATGCTTGAAGTTATCAGCGAACCCGCGCCCGATTTGTCGCCCTACGCGCCGCGCGTCCGCACGATTAAAATTGCCGTTGATAAGATTCGCGAGGTCATTGGCACGGGCGGCAAGGTCGTCAACAAGATCATTGAGGAGACGGGCGTCGAAGTTGATATTCACGAGGACGGACAAATTTTCGTCACGAGCCGCAACGTCGAGGGCATTGACCGCGCAATCGAGATTATCGAACAGATTGTTCACGATGTGGCGGTTGGCGAAGTTTACGAAGGACCCGTTACGCGGATTATCCCGACGGGCGCGTTCGTCGAGATTGCTTTTGGCAAGGAGGCAATGTGCCATATCTCGCAACTTTCCGACAAGCGCATTCCGACGGTCGAAGACGCGGTTAAAGTTGGCGACAGGCTCAAAGTTAAAATCACCGAGATTGACGAGAAGGGCAGAATCAATGTAAGCCACCGCGCACTTTTGGAGGGTGATTCGCCGCGCACTGACAAGCCCAAAACCTTTGACCGCCCGCGCAGTGACAAGCCGAGAACTTTTGACCGCCCGCGTAACGAAAATACCAAACTTTCCAACCGTCCGCGCAGTGAGTCCAGAATGATTAAAGACTTTAAGGACTTGAAGAATTCTCGCGACGGCAGACACAGACGCGACAGATAAGGATTACTGAAATAGGTTATTAGGTTAATAGTACTAACGCCCCAATAACCTAATAACCTAATAACCTAGAGGAGGTTTTGACATGGCAACAGTTGACCGATTTAAAGAAATAGTTGAGAGCAAAGTAATTATGGACGCCGACGACATGGAGGCTCCGCTTTCGCCGCAAATGCAGTACGACCTTATGGCGGCGATTAACACGATAAATCAAATCGAATCATTGGCGGCTGAATTTGCCAATCGGAAAAAGTATCGCGAGGAGTTGAAGGCGACACTCCTCAAGAGTTGCTGTCAGGCGTTGAAGAAAATTGGCGATGACGAGGAAAATTTCTCGCTCAAAAAAATCGACACGGCGATTAAAACGCTCACGGATTGCCGCCGCGAAGTCACGAAGATTGACAGCGTGGAGCGCGAATGCGAACGGCTCGCTAAAATTATTCGTCACGGCGTCAACGCTTAGCTTTTAGGTTTTAGGTGTTAGGGTTTAGGGATTAGGTTTTAGCTAACTCCTAACCCCCAACACCTAACACCTAAGGAGGAAGAATTTCATGTTCAGAGAAATGCGGCGGAACAAACAAGTTTTGTCGCGCGAGACTGCTGAAAAAATTCTTCGCGAGGGCGACTTCGGAGTCTTAGCACTTTCCGGCGACAACGGCTATCCTTACGCCGTGCCGATTAACTACGCAGTCGAAGGTAATAAAATTTACTTTCACAGCGCGAAGACCGGTCACAAGCTCGACGCGATTAAAAACAATGATAAAGTTTCGTTCTGCGTCGTCGACCGCCACGAGGTCATTGCCGAAGAGTTCACGACGTATTTTTCAAGCGCGATTGCCTTTGGTCGAATAAGAATTGTTGAAGATAACGACGACCCCGACAAGCGGCGCGGGCTTGAACTTTTGGCGGATAAATATTCCTCTACGGCAAGCGCGGAGCGTCGCGCAAAAGAATTGGGCAGATTAAATGCGTTGGTCGTGCCCGTCATGACGATTGAACATTTGACGGGTAAGGCGGCTCGCGAACTCGTTAGGAAGGGAGATTTTTCTTGACAAAAAAATTTTTAACATACAGCTTGGAAGTCAACGGAATTTGGCAGGATGTCAAGTTTAGCGAGGCGGCGATTGAGGAAATATTTATGCCGTTCCTGCACGAGCTGACCGATTTAAAAATGACGCTTGACAGAAAACTTATCGCGTACCTTGTTGCGCCGCCCGGAGCCGGGAAGTCGACGCTCGCGCGGTTTTTGGAAAGGCTGAGCCGCGAACGTTCAAACGAGGTTGAGCCTATTCGCGCGTTGCCTATGGACGGCTACCACTTCACGGCGGCTTACATGAAAATCAAGACGATTGAGCGCGACGGCGAGCAGATTTTAATGCAAGACGTTAAGGGCGCGCCCGAAACTTTCGACGTTGATTTGTTGGTTGATAAGATTCGCGAAGTGCGGCAGGAGGGCACTGACTGGAACATTTATGACCGCAAGATTCATGACGTGTTGCCCGATTATTGGAGCGTCGAGGACGACATACTTTTGATTGAGGGCAACTATCTTCTGCTCAAGGAGAAGGGCTGGACGAATGTCCGCGTGCTCGGCGATTACTCGGTTTTCATTGAGGCTCCGATTGAAATTCTGCGCGAGCGATTGATTGACAGGAAAGTTGCGGGCGGTTGGTCACGCGAGGCGGCGGAAAGATTTTTCGAGTTCAGCGACGCAAAGAATGTCGAGCTTGTCTTGAAAAACTCTGCGCGAGCTGACGAGACTTGGCGACTTTTACCCGACGGCGACTTTGAAAAGCTATGAGCAAATTTAAAGCTCATGCAAACAACGTCGCCTTGCCGCATACAATTTTCAGCTTGCCGTTCGCATTGGCGAGCGCGTTCATGGCAACGAACGGACGCCCCGACTTTTGGAAAGTCATTTTAATTTTAATCGCGATAACGTCGGCGCGGTGGGCGGCAATCGTAATCGACAACCTTGCCGATTTGAAGTACGACAAACTTCAGCCGCGCCTTTCGTATCGTGCAATGGTTCGCGGAGAAATTTCGCGGGGCGAGGCGTTAATCTTCGTCGCGCTGTGCATGATTGTCTTAATCGTGACGGTCGCGCAGTTGCCGCCGATATGTTTAAAGCTTTTGCCTGTTGCGGCGTTGCCGTTCATAATCTACCCGTTTACAAAACGATTTACCGCGTGGTGTCACCTGTTCTTGGGCTTGGCAATCACAATGGCACCGGCGGGCGCGTGGGTTGCCTTGACCGAAAAAATTTCCCTGCCGATGATAATTTTATGCGCGGCGGTCGCGCTGTGGATTGGAGCCTTCGACGCGGTTTATGGAGCGCAGGACGAGCAGTTTGACAAGTCGCAACGACTTCACTCACTGGCGACGAAGTACGGCGCGGCGGGGGCATTGACAATCGCTAAAATCCTCCACGCAATTTCAATCGCCTGCTTTATAATCGTCGGGCTAATGTTGAGTTTGGGTAAGTGGTATTTCGTCGGAGTATTTATCGCCGCGCTTGCCTTAATTTATCAGCATTCAATCGTTAGCGCGGGCGATTATCGCGAAGTTACTCAAGCCTACTTCATGCGCAACGGCATTGTCTCAATCGCAATTTTTATCTTCACTTGGCTAAGCTACGAATAAAAAATCCCTCCACAGCGGAGGGATAATTTTTTTACTTGCCTATTGAAATGTCCGCCTCGAACATTCTGTTCCACGGGAAACTGATGCGAATATCGTCGTTGCCCGTGAACTTCGGCAGATTTTTCTGCGCGAACCTTTCAAGCAACATCGCGCAATTTTCGGCGGCGGAGTCGCGTTTGTCGTTCAAAAATTCGTAGCGACCGTCACCTTCAAGCCAGTTGAGCCGACTCGCGCTGACGCCCCGAACGTTCGCTTGATACGCCCAATCGTCGAGGTAGCGGCGAAGTAACAACTCGTTGACCGCGTTATCCTTCATGCGCGAAGATAAAATCCCCGCGCCGAGTGCAAAGCCGCTTGAGTTCGTCGGCGTGTTCCAGCCCGCATAGGCTTGAATTTTAAAGAGCAAGCCGCGCCGCCTCAGCTGATTCATGAGCGCGTTATCCGAACCGTTCGCACAAGCCACGTCGGCGACGATAACTTTCTTTCCGCCGTCAACGTAATCTTGAATCGTGTCCGCAAAAAATTTCGTGCCTTCACGAGCCGAGCCGTCGTTAACCTCGCTGTCCGCCTCTAAAGTCTCGCCGCCGGGGTTCGTGTTGACTGCCAGAATCAAATCCGCGCGGCTCTCGTCGTCAATCAAGGTTGCACCCGTCGCTTGAATCGCGGAGTTAATCGAATCATTCAGCAACTCGTCGGAGTAAGCGGGGATTGTCTGACCGCCGCGCCCCCAGTTGTACTTGACGAAAATTTTCGGGGAAGTGTTCGCCTGCTTATTAACCGCCCGCGTCAACAGTACTAAGCCAATTTCGTCAATGCCCGCCGTTGTGAGGTAAATATTTTTATCAAGCCCGCGCCCGTATTCGACGAGCTTGCGCCCTTCGTTGTGCGTCTGCGAAAAAGGCGCGTTGTCGTCGCGACCGAGCAACAGATAATCAAACGTCTTGTTTCGCGCGTAGTCGATTAACTTTTTGTTGGCGTCAAAATTTTTCTCGCGCCGCCCCATCCAATCTTCAATCGCCTTTTGCGGTATAAGCTTTTGCAGAAAATTGAACTCCTTAATCTCGCGCGGCGTCAAGCCTTCCAACTCCTGCTTGTCCATTAACTCGGTCAAGCGGAAAATGTTCGTGCCGTAGTAGCGATAATAATCCGGCTCTTCGTAGCCCGACGCTAAGCCTGTGCGCGGCGTGCGCATTACCGAGCCGAACACATACAGCGGGATTTTCTTATGCTTTCTGCGAAACTCCGCGAACAAATCAGCCCGCGCCAAAATCTCGTCGCCGTCATACTCATGCTTGCGCGAGCCGACCAAACTTCCGTAAAGCAACGAGTCCGACGAAATGACTGCGGCAGTTACATCTTTTGTCGCGTTTTTGTTGATCCAATCCCACAGCAAATCCGGGTCACCGAGATTTTCTCTGTCGCCCAAAAGTTCAAGCGGCGGCGAGACGACTATCCAGCCCGCCTTCTCCAAAATTTCTATCGTCTGCTTGTTGACAATCGGGCGGCTGTCGTGCGGTATGTACAAAACTTTTTCCTGCAACTTTTTTTTCTTCGCCGCGCAGTCCTGCGAGCCGTTGACTAAAATCATCAAGCTCAGCAGGACACACGCCGCGACCTTCCAAATTAACTTTGCCATTCCAAATTCCTAATTCCTCATTCCTAATTTCTTCCTGGCGGCGCGAATTTCGCCCCACAACTCCCGCGCTCTGTCGTAAATTCGCGGGTCTGTCATCCGTAAATCTTGGTCGCTTATCAGTTGCGAAAGATAAGGCGTCGCCTTCTTCGCCTCGCCCAGCCGATAATAAATCGCCGCGACTATGTAAACGACCGTGTTATCCGTCAGCGCGTCTATTGGGAAATGCTCCGTCGCCAATGCCTCCTCGTAAAACTCCGCCGCCTTTATCATGAACTCGTTTTCTTGCGCTTTGTCGCCCGCCTCCCGATAAATCCATGCCAGTTGATGCGCATACTTCGCCCGCTTTGACGCCTTGCCCTTTAATATTTCAAGGTATTTCAAAGCTAAGCGGAATGCCGTCGACGCGTTGCCCAGTGTGCGCTCTTCCGTGAACGAAATTTTTATCTTGCCCGTCAGCAAAAGGTTGCGCAGAATTTTCAAGTAGCGGTCGGGAAGTTTCGACGTGAAAGTTTTTTCGTCCGCCGCGTACCCACAATGCTCGCAAACCCAAACTGTATAGTAGCAGGGATTGAAGTTGTCGTACTGAACGTAGCCGTCCTCGTCGTACCGTAAAACCATTTGCCTTGAGCGCGTCTTGACCACTCGAGTCGACTTTTCGCACACGGGACAAATTTTCTCGACGACAAAAGTTTTTGAAACCATAATTCTTTAGCGCAGATATTTTTCGCAAAGAGCTTTGAGCTGAGGAGCCGCCGCCTCCGAAATGTAATCAGCTTTGAGCCGCCAAGCCCAATTCGCGCCAACAGTGCCGGGCGTGTTCATACGGTTGCGGCTGTCGAGTTTCAAAATATCCTGCATGGGCACAATCGCAAAGCGCGAGTTCGACGCGTAGGCAAACTCAATCAGCTTTTTGCAAACGTCATCGGGGCGGCGAACGTCGGCACCAATCAGCGCGGCAATCGTCGCCTTGCTGTCGTTGTCCACGTCTTCCATAAACCAACCGACCGTCGTATTGTTGTCGTGCGTGCCCGTGTAGGTTATGGAATTTTCGGGCGGCACAAATCCAATTCGCCCGTACTCGTTAAAGTGCAACTCGAAATGCAAAACCTTCATGCCAGGAAAGCCGCAATCCTCGCGCAAGTTGTCAACCTCGTCCGTGATTATGCCCAAATCCTCCGCGACAATCTGCGCGTCGCCTATCTCCTTGCGAATCTCCTTGAAGAAGTTCAAGCCAGGACCTTTAATCCACTCGCCGTTAATCGCAGTCTCGGCGTCGCCGTCAATCGACCAATACGACTCAAAGCCTCTGAAGTGGTCAACGCGCACAATGTCAACGATCTCATAAATGCGCTTGAACCGTAACTTCCACCACTTGTAATGTGTCTTAGCCATTGCGTCCCAGTCATATTGAGGATTGCCCCAAAGCTGACCCGTCGCGCTGAAGTAATCGGGCGGTACTCCCGCGACCTTTTCGGGATGACCTTCCGCGTCAAGTTGGAACTCATCTTGATTAGCCCAAGCGTCCGCGCTGTCTGCCGAAACGAAAATCGGCATGTCGCCCATAATCTGAATGCCGCGTTCAAGTGCATACTTGTGAAGTTTGTCCCACTGCTCCGCGAAAATGAATTGCTCAAACTCCGTGAAAAGTATTTCGTCCGCGAGTTCCTTCTTGAGCGTTGTGAGAACTTTTTTATCGCGCTGCTTGATTTTCAAATCCCACTCGATCCAATACGCGCCGCCGTTTTTCTTCTTAATCGCCGCGAACAACGCATAATCCTCAAGCCAATACTTTTGAGCCGCGCAGAACTTCTTAAAGTTTTTCTCAAGCTCGGCGTCGGTTTGGAGTTTCGCCTTGAAGTTTTCAAAGGCTTTGGCAAGTGCCGCGTCCTTGAGCTTGGCAACCGCCTCGAAGTCAACCACTCTGGTCTTGGCAAGTCGGAGCGGAACTTTTATATCGTCTTCGGCAAGCAAGCCGTCTTTAATCAGCGCGTCGATTGAAATAATCATCGGATTGCCCGCGAACGCCGACGGCGATTGATAGGGCGAATAACCGTAGCCGACGGGATTAAGCGGAAGGATTTGCCAAATGCTTTGACCCGCCGCCTTGAGGTAATCGACGAACTCATAAGCCTCTTTGCCCAAATCGCCGATACCATACTTGCTCGGAAGGCTCGTCGGGTGGAGAATAACACCTGCGCGGCGGTCGTAGTTTTGTTGTTGCGGGACATGGTGCAAGAGAATTCCTTCAAGCGGCTCAATCTTGAACGAAACTCTTCCGCGAGCAACAGGATATTTTTTCTTGGGATTGTCGGGGTCGAAGGCGTCAACGAAAACACCGTTGGCGAAGTCGCTCACGTCGAAGGAAATTTCCTTTGCGCGAGTTTTGGCGCGGTTGAAGGCGACAAGATAAATATCGTTAGTTGCCTCGTGTCCGAAAACGTCATGACCATTGCGAATCACGCGGGCATAAGCCACAATGTCGCCCTTGCTCGGCAACGGTAAAATCTCGCCCGTCTGCAAGGCTTGGTTGTCGTTGCGAATCGCGATATATTTCTTGTAAGTCGCCAAAAGTTCTTGGTCGCCGCCGTCCCAAGGATACGGTCTGCGGTTCGTCGGATCCTTGAAACCTTGCAAGCCCACTTCGTCGCCGTAGTAAATGCAGGGCACGCCGGGATAAGTCATCTGCCAAAGAGCCGCCATTTTCAGACGCGCCTTGCCGAGTTTCTCCGCCTCCGCGTCGAGTCTGAACTTCGACTGCTCATAAGCCGGCATTTGGTCATAGTAGGGAGCCTCGCCAAAAATCGTCATCGGGCGCATAATGTCATGGCTCGAAATTAAATTCATCATCGCGTAGAAATTTTCTTGCGGATAATTTTCGCGCAAGCTCTCCATGCGCCTCATGCAAAGTTCGCCGTCAATCTGCCCCAAGATAAAATTAAAAATGTGCTCGCGCAACGGATAGTTCATTGCCGAATCCATTTCATAGCCGCAAAGGTATTGACGCTGGATGCCGTAAGCAATTTTGTTCGACGCGTCCTCCCAGACCTCGCCAATCATGACGGCATCGGGATTAATCTTTTTCAACTCGGCAAAAAACGCGCGGGAAAATTCGGGCGGCAACTCGTCAATGACATCAAGACGCCAACCGCTTATGCCCTCGCGCATCCAGTGCTTAAGAACGCTGTCCTTGCCGCGAATAATAAAATCCATGTAGGAAGGCGTCGCCTCGCGAACGTTGGGCAAGTTGCGGAAATTCCACCAGCTGTCATAATCAGTCGGATAATTTCTGAAGTCGTACCAATCGAAATAGGGCGAGTTCTTGGACTGCGCCGCGCCGACCGAATTGTATTTGCCCTTAGCGTTGAAGTAAATGCTGTTGGAGCCGGTGTGACTGAACACGCCGTCGATAATAATTTTAATGCCCTTAGCCGCCGCCGCGTCAACCAAATGTTTGAAGTCGTCATTGGTGCCGAGAATCGGATCAATCTTGTGATAGTCGCCGGTGTCGTAGTGATGATTGCTCTCGCTCTCGAAGACGGGATTAAAATAAATCGCGCTGATTCCAAGCTCTTTGAGATAATCCAACTTCTTCTCGACGCCGCGCAGATTGCCGCCGAAAAAGTCATAGGCAATAATCTCGTTGCGGTCGGTGTCTTTGAAATAAACGGGGTCGTCCTTCCAGCTCGCGTGGAAAACCGCGCCTTCCTTCTCGACAATCTCGTTTCCGTCGCGATAAAACCTGTCGGGGAAAATTTGATACATGACGGCGTGCTTAAACCAATCGGGAGTCTTCGCGCCCTTCTGATAAACCGTGATTTGGAAGGCGGGCGGCTGATGGTCGTAAAGTTCGCCGACGCCGCCGAGCATTTCGGGATTGTTGCCGTAGTAGTAAGTCTTGCCGCCGGTCACGATTATAAAATAGTACCAGAGCAAGCCGCCTTTGTCGGGCATTTTGGTGACGATTGAATAAAATTTTTCTTCGGACTTGTCGCCGTCGCGCGTGACGAGGTTTGACCATTTTTCGCCCGCGCCCTCCTCCCATGTGTGCAGAAGGACTTGCTTGATAACGGCGTCGGTTTTAATGCGAATACCAAGCCGCACAGCTGAACCTGCCTCCGCCGCGCCAATCGTCGAGCGGTAGTAAATGTTCTGCGAGTTGTGCAGGACATTTTTCTTGTCAATCATAAAATCATCTCCTTAGTTAGCTTTTAGGTGTTAGGTATTAGGTGTTAGGTATTAGGGGTTAGGTTAAAAGCCATGAGCAGTTCCAGATAATTTCCCATTTCAACGAACTCCTCCCATTGTGAATTCTCGCGCAGGTTGTCCATAATCTGCCGAACGAAACTCACGCAATTTTCCTGAATTTCCTCGACGACTTCATACGGCAAACTCAAAATCGGCGGCAACGAATTTAACATCATCATCGTTTCCGCGTAGGTCAAAGCCGTCAAGTGAGTGCGATTTATCAGCCGTAGCGACGCCTCTTCCAAAAACTTCCCGCGATTGTCTTTAGGATAAAGCCGCCGCAAATGCCCCGCCAACGCCCGACACGTCAAGAACATCTCAAGCTTGCCCTGAAATTTTTCGTCTGAAGAATCAATCTCGCGAACAGCGGGCAGTAAAATTTCTTCCAAGATTTTGTAATACCGCTCGCGTTCAAAGGGCGGCGGCTGAACGTAACTTTCCACGCGCAACTGCTGATAATTCAAAATGCCGTCGTCGAACTCGTCGCTTTGAAACTCCGCTTGAGACTTCTTAAAATAATTGTTAATGACAATCTTATCCGTGACCGGCTCGCAACCCCAATAGGGCACCTGCCCGCCCGCCGAGTTTATCGCGTACTTCCCGTCAAAGTAAAAGGCAAAGTGCGGATTGACTATCGACCGAATAAAGCGCGGGTTGGCAATCGTCTTGACGAAAATATTTCCGGCAGGCGGCGTTTTATCCGTCGGCGGCACAAAATAATTTTGCGGCGCACGGCGCATGAATGTCTCCAAAACTCCTTCGTCGCTGTCAGAATCGCTCGCTTTAAAAACTTGCCAATTAATAACCAAAGCCGCCGCGTCGGAATTTTTTGATAAAATTTCGTCGACGACCTCAACGACGCTTTGATTTGTCTTAGGGAAAATGAATTCGTCAACGTCGAGGAACGCCATATATCGCGCGTCGAACTTGAAACGGCGAATTGCGTCATTGTACACGGGAATAATCATGTTCTCGCCCGTTACGGGAAAATAATCGACCAACTCCGCCTCAATGTACGGCTCCAAAATCTCGCGCGGATTGTCCGTGCTACCCGCGTCGTAAAGATAAAAATGCTCGACGCCCGCCGCCAAGTGATAATTCAGCCACTCCTCAAGATAACGCACCTCGTCCTTGAAAATCGCCACGACCGCCAAATCATACAGGAACAAATTTTTATTGACCATTAAATCACCTCTCAAATCAAACTCAGCAAACGCCGCAGATAATTCAGGTCTTTAACTTCTTTCCAGTTCATTTCGTTTTTGTTAATCTCAATCATCGTTGGCAAGAATTTTATTGAAAAAATCTTGATAATGTCTTTGACAACCTTGAAGGGGCGCGGCAAAATTTCGGGAAATGCGCTACTTAAAAGTTGCAACGCGTGAATCGCTCCAAGACGCCGCGCGAGTAATCAGCCGTCTCTTGTCCATTGGAGCCGAAACATTGCTGATTAATTCCGAGAGC
>JBGUYA010000076.1:0-3709 GCA_045118435.1 Quinella sp.
TTGCCCGAACTCTACAGCGTCTATGAAATGCTCGGCGACGACGAGTCCAAGAAAGTTTTCTGCGCGGCGATTAAAGGCAACTTGACCGGCAAAATCAGTGACTATCGCTTTGCAATGGAGCCGCAATATTTTTTGGAAGGCTTTTTGCCGAGTGACGGAGACATTGCCATTGACGGCGGAGCTTACGATGGAGCAACGGCTCTTGCCTTTGCTAAGCGCGGCGCGAGTGTTTATGCCTTCGAGATGAGCGCGATCAACTATCAAAACTGCGCAGCTCGCATTGGGAACAACCCCGCAATCACGCTTGAGAATCTCGGCTTGAGCGATAGGGCGGGCGTGGAAAAATATTTTGAATTCGATACCGGTAGCGGTAAGAATCCAAACGGCAATTCGACGGCGAACTTCATTGACCTCGATACTTACGTTGCGGAAAAAAATTTGCCGCGCGTCGATTATATCAAGCTCGACATTGAAGGCGCGGAACTCGACATGCTTCACGGCGCGGCGAAGACTATCACCCGTTGCAAGCCGAAAATGGCGGTCAGTGCCAATCACAAGCCCGAAGACCTATGGACGCTCGCGACTTATATAAAGTCTCTCCGCGCAGATTACGAGTTTGAGTTTCGCCACTATCAAATCGATTGTACAGATTACACGTTGGACGACAATGAACGCGCCGTTTTAAAATATTTTGGATTGCCCTATCTCTTGCCGTCGGGTTGTGAGAAAGTTTTGTACTGTCGATGATTAAATTGTTGGGAGAATGTTTATGAAAAAGTTCACGCCGGAAACGGACATGGCTCGCGTCGCAAATCTTTACAAGTACGAGGCGGCGGCTCGCAAAGAAGGCTTTAAATTGATAGCGGGCGTCGACGAGGCAGGACGCGGCTCGCTTGTCGGACCGGTTGTCGTAGCGGCGGTTATCCTTCCCGAAAATCTCTATCTTGAACGCCTTGACGATTCAAAAAAACTCACTGCCAAAGTTCGCGAGGAGCTTTACGATAAAATCGTTGCGGCGGCGATTAGTTGTAACTTCGTCAGCGTCGACATTAAAGAGATTGACGAATTGAATATTTATCAGGCGACGTTGGAAGGCATGAAACTTGCCGTCGCGGGACTTGAGCCGCCGTTGCCTGAATACGTTTTAACAGATGCTATGAAAGTTGATTTAGGCGAAAGCATTGTTTCGCGTTCGATTGTTCACGGCGACAGGTTGAGCGCGTCGATTGCTGCCGCTTCGATTATCGCCAAAGTCACGCGCGACCGCGAAGCCGACAAATGGGCTTTGCAATATCCTGGTTACGGCTTTGAACACAATCGCGGCTACGGCACCAAAGAACATCTCGCCGCCATTGAGAAGTTAGGACCTTGTCCCATTCACAGGCAATCTTTTAATCCCGTGAAGAGCATTTTAAATTTTGGAGGAAAAGCTAATGAGCAGTCTTGAAGTTGGTATCGTGGGCTTGCCGAACGTGGGCAAGTCGACGCTGTTCAACGCGATAACAAAGGCGGGCGCGGAGGCGGCGAATTATCCTTTCTGCACGATTGAGCCGAACGTCGGAGTTGTTGCCGTGCCCGATAATCGCTTGGAAGTTTTGACGAAACTTTACAGCTCGAAGAAGACGACGCCCGCCTCTGTTCGCTTTGTCGACATTGCGGGGCTTGTCAAAGGCGCGTCGAAGGGCGAAGGACTCGGCAATAAATTTCTGGAGCACATTCGCCAAGTCGATGCGATTGCTCACGTTGTGCGCTGTTTCGACGACGAGAATATCACGCACGTCGCCGAAACGATTGACCCGTTGCGCGACATTGACACGATTCAAACGGAGCTTTGCCTTGCGGATTTAGAAATAGTCGACAAGCGGCTTGCCAAAGTTGCAAAGCTTTTGAAGTCGGGGAGCAAGGACGCCAAGTTTGAGGCGGAGATTTTAGAGCGCGTCAAAAATTCTTTGGACAAGGCAAAACCTGCGCGGGCTTTGAACTTATCTGAGGAAGAACTTTTCATGATACGCGACGCAAATTTGTTGACGCTCAAGCCGACGCTGTACGTTGCCAACGTCGCGGAGGAAGATTTGTTGGAAGAGAATTCTTACGTCAAAAAAGTTCGAGAGCTTGCCGCGCAGGAGGGAGCGCAAGTTGTAGTCATTTGCGCCAAAGTCGAGTCGGAGATTGCGGAGCTTGACGCGGATGAGGCTAAGGAATTTTTGGCGGACTTAGGGCTTGAGAGTTCAGGGCTTGACAGATTGATTCATGGGGCGTTTGACTTGTTGGGCTTGATGACTTTCTTGACGGCGGGAGCTGACGAGTGCCGCGCTTGGACGATTGTCAAAGGCACGCCTGCAGTTAAAGCGGCGGGCAAAATTCACAGCGACATTGAGCGCGGCTTTATTCGCGCCGAGATTGTCAACTACGACGACTTGATCAAACTTGGCTCAATCAACGCCGCCCGCGACAAAGGACTTGTTCGCCTCGAAGGCAAGGATTACATCATGCAGGACGGCGACGTAACTTATTTCCGCTTTAATGTTTAAAGAAATCGAAAAGCGGTCTCGAATGTTGAGACCGCTATTTTTTTAGTCTTTGCGCCCCGAAACTTTGCCGTCGGTAATCGGCTTTTTCTTAGTCTCGGAGTTTTTCACGACGTCGCCGATTTTTTTAACGCCGCCGGAGTTTTTGCCGTCCTTCAAATCGCGAGCCATTTCCTTAAGCTTGCCGATATTCGGTTTTGCCATATGAATCACCTCGCCGCAAATGTAACAAATTTCCTTGACGCCGTCAATCAGATTGAATAAAATTTCCAAAAAAATTCGGAGGAAGTTATGGAACACGAACATATTTTGGAAGACGGCACGATAATTCGCCACAGCCACACACACACGCAAACCAAAGCGGTTTTAAATCGCATGGCGCGGCTTATCGGGCACCTTGAATCGACAAAGCGCATGATTGAGGACGGGCGCGACTGCTCGGAAGTTTTGATTCAACTGTCCGCTGTCGACGCCGCCATTAAAGCCGTCGGGCGAATCATTTTGAAGGATCACATTGAGCACTGCATTGTTGACGCGGTCAAGACGGGCGACACCGCCGAGATTGAACGTCTCAACAAAGCCATTGAACAATTTATTCGTTGAAATGTTTCAGCCGACAATTCGGTAGTTATTTTTTTAGAAGTCGGTTTTAATGTCCATAGGCTTGCCGCCGTTGAGCTGGGTCATTATGCCGGAGGTGCCATAAATCGCGTCGCGCACCGCCTTACTTAAAGCATTTCTGACGCAAACGGCATTGACCGCGAACTTGTCAATCTTGATGTAATATGTGCCAAAAGAGGTGTCGTCCATTGTTATGACGCCGTCGGAATTGATGTTGGGATTCCCGTCTGTGCTTGCGTTCACGTTGATATTGACCTGCTTGCCGCCGACGTAGCCGGGATTATTCCTAAAGGGCTTGAAAGTTACCTCCACCTTGCCCGAAGAAGATTTGCCAGTGCCCATGCCGGTTGCAACGACCTTCAAAGTCTCGACCTCAACCAATCTGACGGTCACATTGGCGGTCACGCTGTGCTTTGACACGACGCCTTTACTTTCTTTGGCAGTCATGCCAGTTAGGGAGCCGACAAGAACGAATTGAGCCGTTGCGAACTTGCCGATAAGGGGAGCCGCGACTTGGTCAAACAGCCCCGATTGATACATTGCCATCATTCTCGCAATCG
>JBGUYA010000077.1:0-23261 GCA_045118435.1 Quinella sp.
AAAGGCGATGTCGTACTTGTCTTTAAGCGCAATAAGATTAGCCATAGCGAACGGCGAGGAGCAGTCCATACGGATTTTGCCGTCATGATCGGGCGGCATAAAACTGAACGTGTAATCGATGTTGGGATTGACGACCTTAATCGGATTTTTAATCTTGTAGACTTCGTTAATCAAATCCCAGTAGAAAATGCCGGAGCCGCCGAGCGGATCTGCGCCGACGTTCAAGCCGCTGTTGATAACGGCGTCCATGTCGATAACGCGACCGAGAGCCTCGACGTAGGGGCGCATATAATCCATGAAGTGGACGTTGTCCATTTTAACGGCTTTTTCAAACGGGACGCGCTTAACAACTTTGTCGACGCCCTGCGCGATAATCTCGTTGGCGCGATTCTGGATAATCTTGGTGGTTTCTGCGGAGGCGGGACCGCCGGTTGTGGGGTCGTACTTAATGCCGCCGTCAGTCGGAGGATTGTGGCTCGGCGTGATGACGATACCGTCAGCCTGTTTCGCTTCTTTGCGCTCGTAGTTGTGCGCGAGGATAATTCTGCTGACGACGGGCGTCGGAACGGGTTTGAACTCGTCCTGAAGAATAATGTCGACGCCGTTAGCCGCCAAGACTTCGACGCAGGAGCGCAGAGCCGGCTCGGAAAGGGCGTGAGTGTCCGCGCCAATGTAGAGCGGTCCCTGAATCTTTTCGGCAGTGCGGTACTCGTAGACAGCCTGCGCGATTGCAAGGATATGCTGTTCGTTGAAACTGCGGAGTTTGGAGCTACCTCTGTGCCCCGAAGTGCCGAACGCGACACCCTGAGTCTTATTTTCCGGGTCGGGCGCGAGTGTGTAGTAGTCGCTAATCAACGACGGAAGGTTGACAACAGTTTTACTCATAATGAGTCCCCCTTTGGTAAAAATATTTATATCTAGCTCATAAAGAGCGGAGTTGGCTTAAACTTTTCTGAAGTCGTAGAGGATAGCCGCCGCATTGTCGGGCGCGGTGTACTGCGCGGCGAGCTTGAAGTTATTTTGCGCCATTGAATTTATCAGAAAGTCCTCTGTGAAGTCGGTTAAGAAAGGATTTTCCCAGCGGTATTCTATATCAATTTCCTTGTCAACGGGCGAACACCACATCAGAATTTGTCTCTGCGCGGCGCGGCACATGTTATAAAGAAATTGCGGAAGGAGTTCGACAAACTCAGCAGTGAACGCACACAAGCAAGCGTCCGCCGTCAAATCGGGAAATTCGCCTTCGTTAAAGTCACAGGCGATAATTTCGTCGTCAAGCTTTTCAAAATCGACAGGGAAATATTTGACATTGACAGGGCAAAAACCTTTAAGAGATTTTTCTTTTCTGCAACCCAAATCAATCAGACTTTTGCAATCGGGAAGGAGCTTGAGCAGGGCGTAACGCAATCTGAAGTCCTGCCGCGCCTCCGAAGTCTCGTAAGCCGTTGCGAAGTCTTCAATGTTGTTGACGCGCCAGCCCAAAAATTTTAACTCATCCGCTTGATAAGTTTGAACCTCGTCAAGGAGCGACTGATAAAGATTGAGCCTACCGCGCGAATCAGGAGCTTGCTGAACGCCGACGCCCGAATCAACGTTGACTTCGATAAGAACCGGCTCGCCCTCTGAGTTTATGGCAATATCCCAACCGATATGACGAATCGCGGGAATTCGATAAGCCATTGCGGTGACGGCAACGCGAACTTTTTCCCAAGAAGGATATTGAAAGCCGCGAAAAACTTTTCCGCTGTCGGGGTGAGATTTAGCGATTTCGTGAGCACTGTTCATGCCGTCGGAAATAATCACGCCGGTTTTCGGGTCAATGATAACGGCGTAACCCTTGTCGGTGAAATTGTCGGTGACGTTGCCGACTCTGCCGAACCGCCCGCTCGCCGTCAAAATATTTACAACGTTGTGAACATCAAGGAAAGTGTTGACGCGAATTGTATTGACGGTATCGGCGCAGAATTCGTTAATTGCCGCGTGCTGATTGACAAGCTCCTCAACAATCCTGCCGCAACTTTTGAAGTAATCGAAAAGCCGCTTGAAACTTTTATTCGTGACGTCGATGACGACGGCTCCTTTGCCCTGCGAACCGACAGCGAGTTTCGAGAAAAAGCGCGGGTGTTTTTTCGTAAAGATAACGAATTCTTCAAAACTGCAAGTCGCGACGTTGAGCCAATCGCGGCGGAGAAAGTCAGAAAAAATTTCGTTGGCTCTTGCTTTGCTTAAAAGTTCAGCGTCGTCGGCGTGTTCGTTAGCAATGACGCGTCTCAAGACTGAATGCTTTATCAGCAAAAAAGTTTCGCGCGAAACAAACGACTTGTTATAAAACTCGAAGTAAAAATAATTTTTGATGGCGACCTCGTTTGACTTCAAACAGTTAATCAGATAATCGCAAAAGTAAACGCTCAAATCGGTTTTGGTGTGCTTAATGGGCTTTTGCGCATAAAATCGCTCGACAAAATTTCTATGCACCAACGCAAATTTATTACTCGACAAGACAACTTCCGCCCGCAACTTTTCAAGCGTCTCCGAATCCAAATCGAAGTCGTCACCGAAATAATCCGACGGAAATTTTTGCTCGGAAGTTTCAGGCGCGGCGGGAAATTTCAAGCCCAAGTATTGGCAAGCCTTGAAAACTCCCTCCGATAAGCCGTAAAAATTTTTTTCCGACGCCATGTCAAATTCTCCTAAAGTCATAAAAAACTGATGAGCGATTACTCAAATCAACGTATCGAAAATTCAGACGGAAATTTTTTTGTGCCAACGACTTAATCAAAAACTCCTCCGTGAAATCGGTCAAAGGCGGGTTATACCAGCGATAAATTTCGTTAACTTCCTTGTCAACAGGGCGGCACCACATCAAAATTTGTTTCTGCGCGGCGTCGCACATGTTATTTAAAAACTGCGGGAGCAACTCGACAAACTCGGCAGTGAACGCGCAAAGGCAAGTATCAACTTTCAAGTCGGGGAATTCACCCTCGTTGAAGTCGCAAGCAATAATTTCGTCGTCATACTTTTTGAAGTCAACGGGAATATATTTCACATTATCGGGACAAAATTCCTTCGCCGCCTTCAAACGCCTGCAACCCAAATCCATTAAGCTCGCGCAGTCGGGAATCAAATTCAACAGGGCGTAATGCAATCCGGAATTCTTACGCGCCGAAAATGTTCTGTAAGCCGTTTCGCGGTCGCGCAGATTGTTGACTCGCCAGCCAAGAGTTCGCATTTCTTCCGCTTGAAAACCTTCCAACTCGTCAACAAGCGGCGTGTAGAGATAAAGCCGACCGACATCATCGGGGGCTTGCTGAACGTCGACGTCGGGATTTATATTCGCCTCGATAAGCACAGTCTCGCCCTCTGAATTTATCGCCAGATCCCAACCGATATGACGCATTTGCGGAATTTTCCTCGCCATTTTCGTCACGTTCTCGCGCAGATTTTCCCACGCGGGATATTGAAAGCCTTTAAAAACTTTGCCGCTGTCGGGGTGCTTATCAACTCGCTCATGCACACGATTAATCGCGTCGGAAATAATTATTCCCGTGTTCGGGTCAATCATGACGGAATAGCCGCCGCCGTGAAAATTGTCAACAACATTGCCGCGCCTACCGAACCTGCCGCCCGGCGTCAAAATATGAACGTCGTCATGCACGTCAAGAAAAGTGTTGACGCGGATTGTATTCACAGTGTCGGGGCAAAATTCGGCAATCGCCGCGTGTTGCTTGACGACTTCTTCCAAAAGCATTTGCTGTTCTTTGAGACGCGCGAAAAGTTCCGTAAGGTTTTCATTGGGCGCGACGTTGATAATTTTCGCGCCTTCTCCGTAACTTCCGCCGAGCGGCTTTGCAAAAAAGCGCGGGTGTTTCTCGACAAAAATTTTAAAATCCTCAAAGCTACAACTCAACGTATCAATCCAATCTCGGCGAAGAAATTCATTGAAATAAGCATTGGTCTCCGCCTTGTTGTTCAGCAACTCATATTGAGTCGGATCATTGCAAAGAATCCGCGTTCTGTTACGGTCGTCTTGCGTCCTGAACTTTTTGCGAGTCTCAAACGACTTTTTATAAAATTCCAAATCGAAATAATCGTTGTAAAGTGCGCCGTTTTTATTGTCGACGAACAGCAGGAAGTCGCAGAAAAAAATATTCAAATCGGTTTTGCACTGACGGAGCGGCTGTTGCGCCGCAAACTTTTTAATAAAAAGCTTGTAAATCTTTTTGAACTTATCGCCGTCCCAAATCACTGCGGTGCGCAACTTTTCCAAATCAAAATCCAAATCATCACCGAAATAATCGGAGGGCACGTGTTCGCCGTCAAGCGCGGCAGGAAATTTCAAGCCAAAGAATTGACAGGCTTTGAATACACCTTCGCATAAGCCGTAAATATTTTTCTCTGACGACATGCTAAATTCTCCTGAAGTCGTAAAGAATTTCTGAAGGGTTATCGGCGTTGGGATACTGCGCGGCGAGTTGAAAATTATTCCGCGCCAACGTCTTTATCAAAAAGTCTTCGGTGAAGTCGGTCGGGAAAGGATTTTTCCACCGTGTAACCTTATCAGCCGCCTTATCGACAGGATAACACCAAATCAAAATTTGCCTCTGCGCGGCGCGACACATTTTATCCAAAAACTGCGGCAGGTTCTTGACAAACTCGGCAGTGAACACACAAAGACAAGTGTCGCAGTTATCCGTTTTCCCTTGCTTGTAATCAAAATTCAATGAGCTTTTGCAATCGGGAATCAAGCGGCGCATAGCTTTTTTCAAGGCAGAAGCTCGCCGCTCAGTTAAAGTTTCGTAAGCCGCCTCGACGTTTTGTATGTTGTTGACGCGATAACCCAAACGCCGCATTTGATTTTCCTTGTAAGTTTGAAGTTCATCAAGGAGCGGCTGATAAAGATTGAGTTGAACGTCAACGCCCGAATCAACATTGACTTCGACAAGCACAGGCTCGCCTTCCGAATTTATGGCAATATCCCAAGCGACGTGGCGCAGTTGTGGAATCATTTTAGCCATAGTCTTAACGGTCGCGCGGAGTTTTTTCCACGCGGGATATTGAAAGCCCTTAAACACTTTGCTGGTGTCGGGGTGCGCTTGAAAGCGTTCGTGAGAAATATTTATCGCGTCAGAAACAATGACGCCGGTCATCGGGTCAATTTCGACGAAACAGCCGCCCTGCTTGGGATTGTCCAAAAAATTTCCGACTCTTCCGAAACGACCTGTCGCCGTCAAAATACGGGCGACGTTGTGAATGTCAAGGAAAGTGTTGACGCGAATCGTATTCAAGCTGTTGGTGCAAAATTCACTGATTGCCTCGTGTTGCGCAATAATTTCTTCCGCGAGCATTTGATTATCTTGGAGCCACGCGAAAAAATTTTTAAGCTCACTGCTCAGCGCGGCTTGAATAATTTTGATACCCTCGCCATCAGCCCCCGCAATCGGCTTTATGATAAAGAGCGGGTGCTTTTTTACAAAGAGAATAAATTCTTCAAAGCTACAAGTCGCGGCGTCGCGCCAATCGCGGCGCAGGAATTTTGCAAACAACGCGTTCGCTTTGGCTTTGTTGTTCAATAAAATCATGGCGGTGGGGTCGTTGCAAATCATCAGTCGCAACTTTAAAGCGATATTTTTTTCCATTTAATTTCCTCAGCCGCGAATAATCGCAAGCAATTCGTCGCGCTTGGTCTCCATTAAATTTTTATCGCCGCGAGCCTCGACGTTGAGACGGATATAAGGTTCGGTTTGCGAGCCGCGCAGATTAAATCGCCAATCGTCAAAGTCAACGCTCACGCCGTCAATCTTAGAAACTTTGCCGCTCGCGCCGTAGATTTTTTCAATCTTCGCCATAATCTCCTTGACCTTGTCGACGCCGCTAACTTTGGTGTTAATCTCGCCGCTGACGGGATACTTGGCAATTCTGTCCGCCATAAGCTCCGATAAAGTCTTGCCGCTTTTGCACAAAAGTTCCAAAACCAAAAGCCAGGGAATCATGCCGCTATCGCAAAGATAAAAGTCGCGGAAATAATGGTGCGCCGACATTTCGCCGCCGTAAACCGCATTTTCTTTGCGCATCATTTCTTTTATGTAAACGTGCCCCGAACGACACATAAGCGGAGTGCCGCCGTGACTTTTGACAATGTCAATCGTATTCCAAATGGCGCGTGGATCATAAATAATTTTCTCGCCGCTGTGCTTTTCCAAAAAAGCCTCCGCTAAAAAGCCGACCATGTAATAGCCTTCGATAAAGCCGCCTGTTTCGTCGAAGAGAAAGCAACGGTCAAAGTCGCCGTCAAAAGCAATGCCACAAGCCGCGCCGTGTTCGACGACAGCTTTTGAAGTCTCTGCGCGGGCGTCTTGAAGGAGCGGATTGGGGACGCCGTTCGGGAAGTAGCCGTTCGGATTGTTGTGAACCTTGACAATCTCGAAGGGCAAAAATTTTTCAAGCTCATTGATAATCGGACCCGCCGAGCCGTTGCCGGTGTTAATGACGACTTTTAAAGGCTTGAGATTTTTCACGTCGACATAGGAGAGCAAGCACTTGATATAATCGGGCATAATGTCAATCCTGCGAACGGTGCCCGTCGCCTTTCTGAACGACCAATCGCGCGTTTCGTCTTCGACCGCCGCTTTGACCGCAAGCAAACCGGTTTTTGGCGCAACGGGGCGTACACCCTTGCCGACAAATTTCATGCCGTTATATTCTTTCGGGTTATGGGAGGCGGTAATCATAATGCCGCCGTCGAAGTCGTTAAAGCCCGTCGCGAAGTAAATCATTTCCGTGCCGCATTGCCCAATATCGTAGACGTCGCAACCCGCCTCAGTGAGTCCGCGAGCGAGAGCGTCAAAAAGTGTCGCGCCCGAAAGTCTGATGTCATGACCGACTGCAACTTTTTTTGCGTTGAAAATTTTGGGGAAAACTCTGCCGACGCGATAAGCCAGCTCTTGATTGATACTTTCGGGATAAATCCCGCGAATGTCATACGCGCCGAAACCGGAGGTGTTAATCGCCATACTCTGCACTCTCCCTCTTTAAATCTTGCCGTTTGTAATTTGAATTTTTTTATTCTAGCCTGCCCAAAAATTTCCTTTTAAATTGACAGAAATTTTTTAAAGAATTTTATTTCCCCGCGCAAAAAAATCCCCGCCGAGAATTTCTCAACAGGGAAAAATTTTTCACATGGCTTGAACAAGTTGATAAGAATTCAACGGTACGCCGTGCTCCGCCGACAAAAATTCCAAGCCGTTCAGAAAATCTTTGCCGTAGACAAAGCCCGCTTGAGTCAGCGCATTGAACGGAAAGTTCGGCAACATGATAAAGAAAATTTTTTTGCCTCGTGAAAGTTTCATGGCGTCGATTAACTTTTGCAAGGACTCTTGACTTTCGGCAAGGATAATGTCTTCGTCGTCGCGCACTGCGAAAATTTCTTTGGTCGCCTCAACGTTATGCGGCAGGGTAAAAAATGCTCGCGTCTTGCCGCTCATCAGTGCAGAAAGTTTTACCATAGAATTTTTAAGCTCAACGTGAATTTGCTGAAAACCGTCAAAAAGTCTGCCGAAGGTCTCTTCGTCGAAAAACGGCGTCTTGATAAAGTAACTCATCCACAGCCGATAAAAATCGTCTCTTATGCCGAGCGTAAAACTTTCTACCTTGCCCGCGTAATGATAAATCTTTCTTCCGAAAGGCTCCTTCCTTCGCCGCGCATGAACCACAAACACATTAAAATCCGGCGGCAACTTCAAGCTCCTCTTAGCAAAAGCATAATTCAAAATGTCTTGGTCTATACAAAAGCATTGCGGGTGTTCGGCGCAAAATTTCGTACCTTCCATGATTCGCTTTTCATTGGCTCGCCATTGTTTAAGTTCAAGAATCATCACGCCGGAATTAAAATATTCCTCGTGCTTTATTAAACCGCTTTTGCACAAAAATAATCCGTTCATATCTGTCCCGCACTTTTTTTCAGAGACAGCGGCGAGGATTTTACTTTGAAGCTCAATTCTCCAAAGCTCATTTATGTCGAGATTAACGACAATATCTGAATCGAGATAAATTATTTTTTCAATGTCGGGCGGCAGGACTTGCGCAATCAGCAAACGATACAACATTGCTACGCTAAATACAGATGACCGCGCCGACGGAACCAACCTCAACATTTCTTCTATTTTATCCGCGCAGAGTTCCTCGACATTATAAAACTTCACAAGCTGATTGTAGCGACCAGCAATGTAAATAAATTTCTCACGGTTGTCTTGCGTCAACGTATTGTCATGCAAGATATGGACACAGGTTGACGGGGGGGTTGACGAATTTTCAAACAAGGAAAGAATAGCCGTGCCCGTGAATTTTGAGTAACGCCCTGTCTTGTCGTGAAGTCCGAAGCAGACATGAATCATAAAATCACCTCGAAGTTTTCACATGGCTTTGATGAGCTGATTGGAATTGATGACGGGCAACTTGTTAAGCTCTGATAAATATTCCATGCCGTTGACGAAATCTTTGGCGAAAGCAAAGCCCGCTTTTGTCAGCACGTCGAAACGGAACTTCGGAATCACGATAAAGAAAATTTTTTCGCCCGCCGAGCGTTTCATTGCCTCGATTAAAATTTGTATCGATTCGGGGCTACCAGCGGGGATAATGTCTTCGTCGTCACGCACCGCGAAAAGTTTTTTTACCGCTTGAACATTTTGCGGCATGGTGAAGAAGGCGCGTTTCTTGCCGCTCACGATTGCCGACACATTTCGCATTGAAGTTTTCATTCTGTCGCTGAGCTGAGCATAAATCATTCTGAAACCTTCAAAAAGTTTACCGAGCGTCTCGGCGTCAAGCCAAGGAGTTTTTGAATAATATTCCAGCCACAGCAGATTGAACGGGTCGCGAGTTTCCAGTTGAAGGCTGTCCGCCGTGTAAGTATAAATTTTTTTCATGACGGGTTCTCTGTTGCGCCGCGCCCACCGCACGAATTGATTAGCCTGTGCCGACAACTTTACAGTCTCAAGCGCAAAGCAATAATTCAAAACCGCCGTATCCACGAAACTGCGGTAATTTTTTTCGCTAACAAAATTCATTCCCGCCGCGATTTTTTCCTCTCTGTCGCGCAGAAGGTTCAAGTTCATCAGCATGACTGAGCAGTCAAAATAATCCTCTGGCTTGACAAAATGATCCGTGACGAGCTTGCTTTGAACGTGAATATCGTTGCCGATAGCGAGCGCGGGCACCACTCCCAAAACTTTTTCGCCAAGCTCCACGTTCCACAACATGTTTATATCGAGATTAACCAGCGTGTTCGTCTCAAGATAAATCGCCTTTGCAATCTCCTTCGACAAAACTTGTGGGATAAGGAATTTGTAAAACGCGGTGTAGTTGAAACGCTCCTTGTCGATTTTCGGGAAACGGTTTTTAATCTCGGCAAGCTTATCCGCGCAGAGCGTCTCGACGTTATAAAACTTCACGAGTTGCCCGAAACTTTCCGCGAGAAAATTGAACTTATCGCGGTTGTCGTCGGTCAAAGTGTTGTCGTGCAGGATATGAACCGTGATTGAAGGGGCGGCTTGTGAATTGTTCGCGAACACGGAGAAAATAGTCGTCCCCGCAAACTTTGAACCTTTGCCCGTCTCGTCGTGCAGTGCAAAACAGACATGAATCATAAGATCACTACTCCTTAGTATAAACTTTATTCAAGAAAAATTGTAAACAAACTATCAAAACCGCGCCGATAATCGCGCCCGGTATCAAGCCGTCAAGCCCGCGCATGAACGACATAAAGATTGGCGTGCGCATGTGCGCGAACGTCTCAACCATTGAGCTTTGCCCGATTGTCCCCGCCATGACCAACAGAAAACAAATCATTTTCGGGAACCGCTTGAGGAAGGCGGCGAACGCCAACATGAACGCGGGGTGCCCAAAAAAAATTTCCTTTGAACGCGGTCGCGCATAAAACATTTGCTCAAGCAACGCGCGGATTTTTATCTCCGCGCCCGAAACCGGCATGCCCGACGTGTGTCCGCTCCGCGCTATCAAAACTACGAACGCGCCCGCGACAATCATCAACGCCAAGAAAATTTTTAGGCTGATTGGTTTGTCGAGGAGTTCTTTTACCTGTTGAGTGGCGGGAACATTTTTCCTCAGCTCGTCAACGACGTTGAACCGTTGCAAGAAAGCGATTGCGACTAAGATTAGCGGCAGGATAAATGTCAGCTTTATGCCGCGAAAGATTTCAAACTCCAAGAAATACGACACGTCCGACAACGCGCCCGATAAGTACGCCGCGCCCGTCAATGACATTATGCCCGTGACCAACAGCGCGAATCCCGAAATCCAGACGATTTGCAACGTCGACAAATTTTCTTTGAGCCGCCGCGTTCGATTTTGTATGCGCACTTTGTATTGAATCACGCGCAGAAGGTCGAGTTGCCAAATTATTGCAAGCGCGGGGAATAAGTTCGCGCTCATGAACGCCGCGAGGACTCGGACTTTGCCGCCCGCGTCAAGCAAAATCGGTATCGCCGCAATTATAGCCAAGACTGCGAAAAGTTGCAACTGAAATTTCCGATTGCGATTTAATCTGCGCGAAATTAAAGATAAATACAAGACTCCCGCCGCCACGACGCCAATTATCACGAGTGCCCGCAATATCACGTTCGGATAATAATTTTCAAACGTGCCCGCCTTCCCAAACGTAAAGCCGTCTTTCTCCAAGACTGCGCGGACTTCTCGGAAATACTTCATGTTCGTTTCGAGCAAAGACATTTCATGTTCGGGCTTCTCGTAAATGCGCAGGAGGTTGACGCGAATATTGCGCTCCCTGTCCGTCGTCGACCAGCGGTTAATCGCCGTCGACAACTCAAGCTTTGGTTGCTCGTCTTTTGGAATTGCATAGAGCCGCGCGACATGATCCTTGCCAATTTTCTGCGCGAGATATTCCATTCCCAACTGAGGATAAAATTTCAACTGGCTGAAGTGTTCAATCACCCCAAAAGTCAACTTTCGCCGAATCATATTCGCCGCTGTCAAGTCAAGAAAATTCGACGCGCCCAAAACTTCTGGACCGTCGAAGACAATTTCAGAGATTGGATAACTTTCTATCCTGTCGAAGAAAAATTGAACGTTCTCCGCCGTGCACTTCTGAAAATTCATCGGGCGGGCAAGAATCGTGAAACCGGCGGCGCGAGCCTTGTTCATTTCGTCGCGGGGCAAGCCGAGCGGCATTTTCATCAACGCGCCGAATTGCCCCTTGACTTCGATAACTTCAATGCCGCCGACTGCAAAAATTTTAACGCGTTCCTCGCCGAGCCGTTGAACCAAAGCTTCTTTAGTGTCGTAATAACTGTCGAGGTCGCCGCCGATAACGTAAACCCTGTTGGGCGAGACGAGTCCGAATTCAATCGTCTGTCGCCAAAGTTCATTGGTCAGCGTGCCGCTCTGATAGTTCGCCAAAATTTCACTGCCCGCGAGCGTGAAAATTTTTCCTGTCCGCGCCAACTTCTCCAATGACGAGTCATAAATTGCAAGCGAGGTGATTCCCGCCTCTTTGGTCATTTTTAAAACGTCGTCAAACTCCAAGCCCTCGCGCTCGGCAAGGTCGACGACGCTTTGATAATCAACCGCCAAGTCAACCTGCATGTTCTCCGACTCGACGAAATATCTTTGCCCCGCGATAATCAGCGCGGCGAACAAGCCCACGCAAATTATTATCACGAGCGTTCTGTTGTAAGAAAATTTTTTCATTCCTAATTCCTAATTCCTAGTTCCTGATTCCTGGTTCCTGGTTCCTAGTTCCTTGTCGCCTTGACGAACGCCTCGCCTTGACGCATTTCAACTTCTCTAAATTGCATACCGAACGGCATTTTGACATTCTCGGTTATGTTGAAGTCGCCCAAAAATCTGTCGAGATTAACGCGGCGCAAAATGGCATTCTCAACATTGACGTGATTCATTTGGAAATACAAATCGCCGTCACGCGCGACAATCTGCCCGCCGATTTGAACGTCCGCCTCGCGTCCGAGAATTTTAACTTTGCCTTCCGCCGTAATGCCTTCAGGCGTCATGGTGACTTGCGGACTGCGGAGCTGTTCAATTTTCTGCGCGAGAAAATCTTTCAAAGCCTCTTCCGTAATGACGCCGCTAAGTTCCAACTTGCTAACGGACTTCAAGACGCGGTTTGTGCGCTCCTCGCGACTTATTCCGTCGGTGGGCATGAGCAATTCTTTAATATCAATGTGAATCGCGGAGCCGTCGAGTTGAACTTTTTTTAGATAGAGTTCGCCAATCGTGGCGTCGGCGGCGGTGCAGTGAAGGCTGTCGATATAGCCCAGAGCGATTTTCGCGCTCGGCAAGGCGTCAAGCGACAAGGTGACCTCCTGCGCGGCGGTGTACTCGGTGACTTTGTTCTTGAGATAGTTCGCCAGAGCTTTAGGCACAGCGAATTGAATGAACGCGCCGACGGCAATCAGCAGGATAACTATCACGGCTAGAAATTTTTTCATTTCCCATTCCTCATTCATTGCGCATTACGCATTACGAATTAAATCTTGACATTAGCTTTGGCGGCAAGGTAGGCGCGGATAAACGGGTCAAGCTCGCCGTCCATGACCGCCTGAACGTTGCCGGTTTCTTCGCCCGTGCGCAAGTCCTTAACCAATTTATACGGCTGGAAAACATAGGAGCGAATCTGGCTACCCCACTCGATTTTCTTCAAGTCGCCCTCAAGCCCGGCAATCTCCTGCTCCTTTTTCTCAAGCTCAAGCTCAAAAAGTTTGGCGCGGAGCATTTTCAAGCAACGCTCGCGGTTCTGAATCTGTGAACGCTCATTTTGACATTGAACGACAATTCCCGTCGGGATATGCGTCATGCGAACGGCGGAGGAAGTTTTATTGATATGCTGACCGCCCGCGCCGCTCGCCCTGTAGGTGTCAACGCGAACGTCCGCCATATTTATATCGACTTCGACCGCGTCATCAATCTCCGGCATAATGTCGCAGGCACTGAACGACGTATGACGCCGCGCATTTGAATCGAACGGCGAAATTCTCACAAGCCGATGAATTCCCTTTTCCGACTTCAAATAGCCGTAGGCGTTGTGACCTTTTATGAACAGCGACGCCGACTTAACGCCTGCCTCGTCGCCCGGCAACAGGTCAACCGTCTCAACTTCAAAGCCGTGACGCTCCGCCCAACGAACATACATGCGCAGGAGCATTTGCGTCCAATCTTGAGCTTCGGTGCCGCCCGCGCCCGCGTGCAAAGTCAAAATCGCGTTGTTGGCGTCGTAGGGTTCACTCAACATAATTTCGAGCCGCAGGTTGTTCAAGCCGTCTTCAATCGCCGTAATCTCCGCCGCAATGTCAGCCTCTTGCGAATCGTCTTCTTCTTCCAGCGCAAGCTCCAAAAGAATCTGCGCGTCGTCGAACTTCGCCACAAGATTTTTGTAGGTCACGATACCGGATTTGACGGCGTTCAATTCCTGCGTAATCTTCTGCGCGGCGTCGGGGTTGTTCCAGAAAGTAGGCTCGCCCATTTTGTATTCAAGCTCGGCGATTTTCTCTTCCTTGCGGGCAATGTCAAAGTGAATTCCCCATTTCGTTCAGCTTGTCGCGCAGAGCCGTCAGCTCCGCTTTTCTGTCTTCCAGCATTGAATCATCTCCATTAAGTTTTAGTTTTTAATTTGATTCTGGGCTTAGATTGTAAAATTCCTTTCTAAAATTTCGACATGACTTTGGCGTTCTCAACAGCGGATAAGCCGGGCGAGAATTTTTTCAGGGCGGCAATCGTATTGTCGAAGGTGTCAGCTAAAACCAACTCGACGCGCCCGCCCAAAAGTCTCTTCGCCTGTTTGAAGACTAAGCGATAGTCGGGGCTTGACGCAACCAACACATAGCTTGACGCCAAATCTGAGTGAGCCGCGCCGATTATCTCCGACAACGACGGCGAAGACTCCTCGCTACCCGAAATCAAGATTGACGCGCCCGCGTCTTGCAACTTCTGCGCCTCGACCGAGTCTTTCGCGACGGCAAGCGCGGCAACTTTCATCAGCGTATCACTCATCGGCAGGGCGTGCGCCTCGCTCATGTTTATGATTTTGACTTCCTTAAGCGGTCCCCAACCGATTGCCTGCTCCAGCGTCTTGCCGACATGATCCGTGTGCAAATGAATATCAAGCCCGCCGCTAGAACGCTCCACGATTGAAAAACTGCTGAAGTCGCGCATTTGCCGTTCCAACTCCGGCTGACTTGTCTTGGAATTTTTCACGCGAAGTCTTATGCAGTACGGACGCACTAAATCATTGCGCGGGTCGGGCATGTTCTTATGAATTCCCAAGCCCAACGACAAACTTACCGCCGGCGAAACAAAATTTCCGTCCAACCCCTTCAAGCAACCGCGCAGAAAACTCAACATGATACTCGCGCCCGCCTCCGAGAGATTTAATCGCTTAACTGCGTCTTCGCCTGTCTCAATCGCCTTTAACAAAATTTCGACAATCGGCATACCGTCGCGCACCGCGTGATACGCGCCCTTCGCCACAGCTTTTGCAACGGTTATAAACGGTCGCTCCGGTTCTTCGGGAATTACTCTCTGCGCGTACAAAATTCCATATTGAAAAGCTTTGCCAAACTCCGAACCCGTCGCGTCGTATTTGCCGGCAAGCCCTGCGCTGATTCCGCGAAACATTTGCGACAAGACAACTCCCGCATTTCCGCGCGCACCGAAGACTGCCGCCGTCGAAACTCTGCGAGCCAAGCCACCGATGCTGTCGTCTTTAGCGTCGGCAAGAGGCATGACCGCCGCACCCATCGTCCGCAAAATGTGAGTGCCCGGCAATGTGCCCGCTCCGCTCAGCCCGTTTATCGTCTCGTATTCCAAAAGAAATTCACTGTACGCGCCCGCGACCATGCGCTTAAAGTCGCCGCCCGTGATAACTTCTCTGTTGCCCGTCATAAAAACACCACTCTTTCAATGCGTAATGCGCAATTCGTAACGCTTAATGATTTTGCGCATTGATTTTTAAAGGATAATCAATGTAATTCGCGAAATAAGCGCAATAACCTTTAATGATAAGGAGAAAATTAAATGGACGATAAAAATTTAGAGACCGCTCCGAAAATGCGACGCAAGCGCAAAAAAATTTCTTACAAAGACGACGGGCGCGAGAAAATTTTTGCTCTCGACATTGGCACGCGCTCCGTTATCGGAATCGTTGCCGAGCAAGACGACGACGGACAAATGAACGTTATCGCGACGCATCGCCTTGAGCACACGAGCCGCGCAATGCTTGACGGTCAAATTCACGACGTGCCGCAAGTCGCCGAAGTCATTATCCGCGTGAAAAATCATTTGGCGGAAAAAGTCGGCGAGCTTAAAAGCGCGGCAATAGCGGCGGCTGGTCGCGCACTCTACACAATGACCGGCGAATCTTCTATCGAAGTTAACGGCGTTGTCACGGAGGAAATTCAAACGGGCTTGAACTTCGCCGCCGTTCAACTTGCTCAATCCAAACTCGCCACCGAGAAAAAAATCGACTCCAAAATTTATTACTGCGTCGGGTTCAGTACAATCTACTGCGAGCTTGACGGCATTAAGTTAAAAAGTTTGGTCGGGCAACGCGGCAAGGTCGCCAAGACTAAAGTTATCGCAACTTTTCTGCCACGTCAAGTCGTCGACTCAATGCAAGTCGCGCTTACTTATGCAAGCCTTGACGTTCGCGCGTTGACCCTTGAGCCTATCGCCGCAATCAGCGTGCTTGTCCCGCCGAGTATGCGCCATTTGAATATCGCGCTTGTCGACATCGGCGCGGGCACTTCCGACGTTGCCATAACTAAAAATGGCTCCGTCATTGCCTATGGCATGGTGCCGCTTGCGGGCGACGAGGTGACCGAAGCTATTTCGCAAAAATTTCTGCTTGACTTCAACGTTGCCGAAAACATCAAGCGCAAGGCGACCAACGGCGAAGGCGCAAAGTTCAATGACATTCTCGGACGCAGTTACGATTTGACGGCGGAAGAAATTCTCGCGCCCATTGCCGAAAACGTCATGCACATTGCCGACGCAATCGCCAAGACGATTCTTGAACTCAACGGCAACGAGCCGCCTCAAGCTCTGCTGTTGGTCGGCGGCGGCGCACTGTCGCCCAATCTGCGCGAGTTTGTCGGCGAGGCTCTGAACATGCCGCTTGACCACGTAGCCGTCCGCAAGCCCGATAATGTTCAAGGCATTAAAAATATTCCGCAAGCCTTGCAGTCGCCCGACGCCGCCACGCCGCTCGGCATTTTGAAAGTCGCCTCGATTGACACTTTCCATTTCTTCAACGTCACGATTAACGGGCAGGAGGTTAATCTTTTCCACTTCCGCGACTTGACAGTTGGCGACGCGATTTTGAGCGCGGGCATCGATTATAAAAAATTTAACGGCAAGCCCGGTCTCGGCGTCGTCGTTTCTATCAATGGCGAGAAGAAATCTTTTCCAGGCAGCATGGGAACTTTCGCGAAGATTACCGTCAACGACAAGCCCGCCAAGCTTGAGACGCCGCTTGAAAATAATTGCAGGATAAAAATTGAGCGCGGCGAGGACGGCATTACCCCACAGATAAAAGTTGACGACGTGATTACGATTGAGCCGACGTTTACCGTGACGGTCAACGGCAAAGATTTTTCCGTCACGCCAAAACTTTTGATCAATGACGAAGTGAGCCTACCGACGCGAATTCTGCAGGACGGCGACGAAGTCAACAGCAATTCTCGGCGGACAATCGGCGAAGTTTTAAGGCTGGCGGGCTATCCTCCTGCGGGCAAGAAAATTCACTACACTTTGAACGGCAAAAAAGCTCACTACGTTTGCAAGCCCGATATTTTCTGCAATGGCGAACGAGTAGAAATTTCCGAGTTGCCGCACGCGGGCGACGTGATTGAGTACGTTGCCAACGACATGATTAAGCTTGGCGAGATTGTTAAGGACGAGAACAAAACTTCCGCGATTAAAATTCTCTACAACGGCAAGGAATATTCGGTTCCAACGACGACAACGACTTTGCTAAGCGTCAACGGGCGAGTTGCCACCGAGAACACGATTATTGAGGACGGTGCGGAGATTATTTTTGACAAGGACGAGAAAAAGTCTGTCATGGTCAGCGACGCGTTGCTTGCCGTGAACTTTCAGCCGCCTGATTCCAAGAGCCGAATGAGTTTTGAAATAAAGGTTAACGGTTTGCCCGCCGACTTTGCCGACAACGTGAACAGTGGCGACCGCCTCGAAGTCATTTTGAAGACACCCGACGGCATGGAGTTTAAGCCGCTCGACGATTTGGAAGTTCCTATTCGCAAGGAGACGCCCGAACATTTATTGACGCCCGCGCAGAAGGAGCCGAATAAAAAGTTTTCACTAAGCGATTTTATCCGTGTTGATTGAGGAGAAATTTTTATGATTCATATTTGTTTCGGACTTCATGACAAATCGAGTCTGTATTCAAAGTTCACGGGCACGACGCTCACCTCCATTTTTGAAAATACAAGTGCGGAGGTCACGGCGCACATTTTGCACGACGACACTTTGACTGACGGCAACCGCGAGAAATTTTCCAAGCTCGCGGAACGTTACAATCAGTGCATAAATTTTTACAACGTCGAGAAACTTTGTCCCGACGTGATTAACAACATTGTAAACTTGCGCCCCATGATAAAAAAAGCGTACTTCAGCGTCGCCGCGATTTATCGTCTTTTTATCCCGCAACTCATTTCAGCGGACATCGAGAAAATTATTTACCTTGACTCGGATATTATCGTCAACCTTGACATAAATGAGTTGTGGCAGATTGAGCTTGGCGATAACATTTTCGGCGTGATTCCTGAAAGTTTCAACGGGATAAATACTTTGGAGAGATTCGATTTGTGCCGCGAAGGTTTGATTAAAGCGGATGATTATTTCAATTCGGGCGTCTTGCTCATTAACACCAGACTTTTTCGCGACATGCAAAGCCATTTAATGGACGGAATAAAATTCATAGCCGCACACGAACAATACAAATCCTTTGACCAAGATATTTTGAACTATTGTTTCGCGGCGCGAGCTATGAAGTTGCCGGCGAAATTTAATCGGTTTCTGGAAAGTGCCAACGTCAATGGTGCGGGCGTTGTTGAAAAAAATATTTATCACTATGCAGGCGGGCGCATGGGCTTCGAGATCAACGAGCCTTTAAAAAAGCTGTGGATGGAATATTTCTTGAAGTCGGGCTGGCTTGACGTGGCGGCAATGGGCAGGCTCTATGAAAGATTTCAGGAAAAGGATTCGGAGACAAAAAATCTGCTGATAAGTTTAATGGCGGCAATGAGCGTCAAGCGGCGGGCATTCGTCACGTTCGCTAAGTACATTGAAATTCCCAAGTTTTTATTCGCCGCGAGTGATGATGAGTTGCTCGTCATAGAAAATTTCCGTGACGTGCCGCATTTAATAAACACGCTGAAAATGTCACGGTGGCAAAAAGTTTTTATCGCCTTTTTCGACAATTATCTGCCGTTTTGCGATTGGCTGACGGCGGAAGGTTTTGTTGAGAACAGAGATTTTTTCGACGGCATGAAATTTTTGGCGGCGTCGCACGGTCGGAAAAATCAACTCATATGATTTTATCGCCACGCTGTAACTTACTTTCTTTTGCTACGCCCCAAGTCACGCAAAATAGCGCAGGCTTGAATGTTGCACCAGTTCGCATTCGCCACGTCCATGTGCGCCCGTATTCTCGCTTACATCTACGCTTCTATGATTAGCGCATGACCCTTATCGTTGACAAGGTTTTATCGGCGGCTCCGATGACCCCCGCAGATTGTTCAAGCTCGATTTGCTCGACGACCTGCGCGGATATTTTTTCGCCCGGCATAATCAGCGGAATTCCCGGCGGATAGAAAGTTATCTCCTCTGCGCAAATTCGCCCAACCGATTTTCTAAGCTCCACGACTTCAACAGGCGAGTAAAAAGTTTCTCGCGGCGAAAGGGCAATTTGGAATGTGGAATTAGGAATTAGGAATGGTTTTGGAAAAAGTTTTTGCGGGCGGCGCGGCAAAAGTTTCAGCGCGTCAGTGAGTTTTGCAATCGTTTCGTCGGAGTCGGCGAAGGTTATCAAGAACAAGAGGTTCGCCGCATCGGAAAGTTCGCATTGGATTTTCAAGTCGCGCCGCAAAATTTCTTCCGCCTCTTGTCCGCTCAAGCCCAAGTTTTGAACGTTCACGGTTACTTTCGTCGTGTCGAGTAGGAAATTTTCTGTCGCGTCGAAAGTTCGCAAGCCGTGAATTTTTTTTATCTCCGCGCGGAGTTTCTTGGAAAGTTCGACGGCTTTTGAAATGAGTTCGCACCCGTGAGTTTCCATTTGCAAGCGGGCAATGTCGAGCGACGCCAAAAGTAATTGATTCGGGCTGGTCGTCTGCAAAAGACTTGCCGCGCGTTTGACCCGTTCAACGTCGATAAAATTTTTCTTAAGCATTAGCATTGACGATTGAGTTAGCGAGCCTAATATTTTGTGCGTAGACTGCGCCGCTAAATCTGCGCCCGCGTCCATTGCCGAAGTCGGGAGTTCGTTTGAAAATTGCAAATGTGCTCCGTGCGCCTCGTCGATTAAAAGAATCATGCCCGCCGCGTGTACGAGCTTTGAAATTTTTTCCAAGTCCGCCGCCACGCCGTAATAGTTTGGCGAGACCAACAACACCGCCTTTGCTTGCGGGAATTTTTTTATCGCGCGTTCAATCGTCGAGACGCTGACATTGAGCGGCAAGTTGAATTCCGCGTTGAACTCAACGGGTAAAAAAATCGGCACGGCTCCCGACAAGATTAAGCCCGCGATTACTGACCTGTGAGCGTTGCGCGGAATCATGACTAAATCGCCCGCCGCGAGTGTTCCGAAAATCATTGCCTGCACTGCCGAAGTCGTCCCGTTCACCATAAACAAACACTCGTCCGCGTGCCAAAGTCGCGCCGCCAAAATCTGCGCGGCTTTTATGCAGGAATGCGGCTCGTGTAAGTCGTCAAGCTCCTCCATTAGCGAGACTTCTTGCCGCAAGCCTTCCGCCGTCAAAAGTTCGCGCAGGAGTTCATGTGCGCCGCGCCCCTGCTTATGTCCCGGCGTGTGGAAAGGTAAAACTTCGTCCGCCGAATATTTTTGCATTGCCGCCGCGATTGGTGCCGAAAAATTTTTTGCCACTTTAAAAATCTCCCCTGCATGATATAATTTCGACGATTATAAAGTTTTTGCAGGAGGCTTTACAAGTGATTGAAAACACCAACGCCGAAGAATATATCGGGCGACTGAAAATATTGGCAATAATGTTCACGCTCGTCATCGGGATTTTGATTGCGCGAGTCGGCTATCTGCAGATTTATGACGGCGAATATTACGCGCACCTCGCTGACGGCAACCGAATCAGAATTATTCCGTCAATGGCACCGCGCGGAACGTTCTACGACAGGAACGGTCAACTGCTCGTCTCGAATCGTCCGGGCTTTACAGTTTCCCTACTGCCGCTGACCGAGCCGATTAAGCCGGAAGTCGTCGAGCGCGTTGCAAAACTTTTGAACGTGCCTATTGAAGAAATTCAACAGAAAATTTCTGTGCACTCCGGCTTTGACCCGATAAGAATTCGCCCCGACGTCACGCAAGACATCGTTACGATTATCGAGGAGCAAAAGGACTTGTACAAGGGCGTTGTTATCGAAGTGCAACCGATTAGGGATTACGCGCTCAAGCAAGAGGGAGCACACACGTTCGGCTACGTCAGCGAAATTTCTGACGCCGAACTTGAGGCTAAAAAGGATCAAGGCTACAAGTCGGGCGATATTGTCGGCAAGTTTGGTTTGGAAAGAATTTATGATAAAGAAATTCGCGGCGAGAACGGCGGCGAGCAAGTTGAAGTTGACGTTGCGGGCAAGCCAGTCCAGATTTTGGGCAAGAAGGAGCCGAAGCCCGGCTACGATTTGATTTTGACGATTGACCGCGATTTGCAAGTTGCCGCAGAAAAAGCAGTTGACGATATGCTCGCGCAGTTGAGTTGTCACGCGGCGGCGGCGGTCGCCCTCAATCCGCAGACGGGCGAAGTCCTCGCGTTGGTCAGTCGCCCCGCCTTCGATCCGAATTTATTTGCGCACGGTATTTCAACCAAAGACTGGAACGCCATTAACAACAACCCTTATCACCCGATGGACAACAAGGCGATTACCGGCGAATATCCGCCAGGCTCGACGTTTAAGATTGTCACGGGAACAGCGGCACTTGCGACGGGCAGAGTTGCTCCCGACGAATTGATTTTCGACAGTGGCACGCACTGGCTTGTTCCCAAAGGCAACGCGGGCGGCGAGGCTCTCGGCTGGCTCGACTTTCACACGGCGTTAAGTCACTCGGATAACGTTTACTTTTATGAAATGGGCAATCGGCTCGGCGCGGACTTGTTGGAGAGTTACGCGCGAATGTTCGGGCTTGGTTCGCCGACCGGAATTGATTTGCCGTATGAATCGCCCGGTCTTGCCGATTGGAAGGAATATAAGTTGGACGTTTATCACGACGAGTTTTATTTGTCGGAGATAATGGACGCGGCAATCGGGCAGGGCTTTAATCTTGTGACGCCGTTGCAAGCGGCAATGGTCATGGGCGAGATCGCGGCGAACGGCAAACGATTTAAGCCGCACCTCGTCCGCCAAATCCTCACGCAGGACAAGGAAGTTATCAAAGACTTTCAACCCGAACTCGTCAGCGAATTGCAAGTTGAGCCTTGGGTAATTCAGCTTGTGCAATCAGGCTTGCATGATGTCACGGTCAATGGCACGGCGGCGCGGAATTTTATCGGCTTTCCCTACGACATTGCGGGCAAGACAGGCACGGCGGAGAATTCGCAAGGCACAGATCACGGCTGGTTTGTCGGCTACGGACCTTTCGACTACCCGACAATCAGCGTGGCGGTTATCGTCGAGCAGGGCGGCTTCGGCGCGAGTTCCGCAGTTCCAATCGGGCGGCAGATTATGGAGGCGGCATTTAATTTAATGATTCAGCGCGGCGAAATGGCTCCGCCTAAATCAAAATAAAAAATTTTTCGGAGAGGTGAGTTTAAATGTTTGAACCGTTATTGGAAATCAAAATTGCCAAATTGACCAATTTCATTAAAGAGAAGCCGACTGCCATAAAATACAGAATACGTTCCTTTCTTTACTTGAGGCAAGGGCATTACCATAAAGCTCTTGCCGACGCCGAGAAAGCCCTTGAACTTGAGCAGGACGCTTGGAATTACGAGAGACGCGGAGAAATATACTTTGCAATGAAAAACTTCGGTGCGGCTCTTGCCGATTATTGCAAGGCGATTGAACTTGACCCAGACGTTGGAATTAGAAACACGCTTGATTATTTTAGACCGATTTTGAAAGCCAAGCGCGATAAAATGAAAATCAAACGCCTCATGAATCGCATCGCTGAACTTGAGCCGAACGACGCCTTCAATTTTAAAAAACGCGGCGATTATTATTTTGCAATGAAAAAATACGACGCGGCTCTCGCTGATTATTGCAAGGCTGTTGAATTTGAGCCCGAAATAACATTTATGAATCATCACGATTCTTTTGAGCCGACCTTGACTCAACACCGCATAATCGGTTGCACAAAATCTCGTAACTACGAGAAGCGCGGGCATCTCTATTTCGAGCTTGGGAATTACAAGAAGGCGATTGCCGATTACAACAAAGTTATCTCTAAACATTACTACGTCAAAGACGACAAGCTTTATTTAAGAACAGCGCAGGCTCATTACAGGTTGGGGAATCGTCTCGAGGCTGTCAGATATTTCAGGAAGGCTTTCAACGGTTATACCGGGTTTAACATCAACGATACGCACGTTGCGGAGGCTTACTTTGAGTACGGCGTTGCTTGTTACGAGTTGAAACTTTATAAGGATGCGATTGATAACTTCGACAGGTATATTTTCTTCAAGCCCGAAGACTCGGAAGGTTACAAAATGCGCGCGAAATGTTATCGGGCACTGCACGATGAATCAAAGGCGCAAGTCGACTTGGCAAGAGTCAGAATTTGCGGGCGGCGGCTCTTTTAGAACAAAAAATTTATGTTGCAATTTGTATGATTACAATAGATGAGTGACAAAAATTGGAGTGAAAAAAGCTCCTTTGTGTTATGCTTAGATTAGTAACAGGCATAACAAAAGAGCTTACAATGGACAGTATAACACAGACAGCAAAATTCCGCTTATCAGTCTTAAAATTTGCAAACACACATAACGACCTTCCTATGAGACCTTTAGCTT
>JBGUYA010000078.1:0-15501 GCA_045118435.1 Quinella sp.
CGATATTTCTGTATATGCGCTTAGAAACTTCCGCCAAAACCGCCGTGCTGAATCCTGCGGGCGTTCCGTCCGTCAAAACCATATCAAACGGCGGCAAATCGCCCGTGACGGCAACTTTTATTGTATCCGCGCCGTCAATTTTAGTTATCGGGACTGCAGGCGGTTTTGCGCGATTTTTTAAGTCGATAATGTATCGTTTCGACAAATTGGCAAGCGTTCCGTCGGCAATCATTGACTTAATCGCCCTGTCCAGATTATTTTTGAGCATTGTATCGCCCTCACGAACCGCAAAACAGAAAGAATCAGCCAAATTACGTTCACTGGGAAAAATTTCCTTATTATCAGAGCGTTGAATCATATAATCGGCGACATTTTGATAAGTTGTGAGCATATCAATTTGCCCCGACTCAAGCGCGAGCTGCATATCGTTCATTTTGTCGAAGTATTTGTATTCAAAATTTGAATTGGCATTTGACGGACGATAAATATCATCCAATTTCTTCATGTGCTCGTTGAATTCGTGTTCGCCGACGTTGAGGCGAGTAATAACGCCGATTTTAGCTTTTCCGTCATTCTCATCAAGTTCATGCTGTTGTTCGCCGCCGCAACCCGTCATCAGCAAGCACGCCGCGCAGATTGCCGCCAAAAACTTTTTCATTTAGTTAATCCTCCTAACACTGTCGAGTTTACGCTTACATATACGTTTGAAACGCGATTCCATTAGGAAATGTTAAAAAAATTTTTGCTCGTTCCGAAATGGGGCGGGCTTTTTGTTATAATATGGATTGCAAATTTAAATCGTTTAAAAGTTGATTTGTTTGTTCAACGGTTTTTTGATTCTCAAGCGCGAAGGCAATAACATTGTCGCGTTCTGCGCGGGCGTAAAGTTTATTGTGCCCCGCGTAGTAAAGCAGATAATCAGTTTCTTTAGGCGATAGTTTCATTGCCAGCGCGAGCAAGAAAATTTTGTCGCGCGACGGATTTTTTCTGCCGCCGAAAATATGTTGAGCATAGCCCTCGTCAAGCTGCGAGTCGCGAATAACTTGCGCCTTAGTCAAATTTTTAGCGTCGAGCAAATGCTTAAGGTAGTCGGCGAGCGTGAACCGGCGGAAATTCTCCGCGTTGTCGTCGAGAAATTTTTTAATGTCGTCAGCTTGAGTAAGTTCATTTTCGAGTTGCGCGGTATCTTTATCGGGCATAATTTTAACCTCCGAAATTTTTTTAGAATATATCGCAAGGTTGCGGGAAAGGCAAGCAATGAAAGCAAACGTGGCGGAGTATTTGGAGTTCCGCTTTGAGAAATTGAAACTGCTTAAGCGTTCGGACAAGGGCGAAGTTTGGCTTGCGGCGTCGCGACAGAACGGCGAGCTTGTGATAATAAAGCGCGTGGCGTTGACGGGCTTGCCATACGACGTGCTGAAAAATTTTTCGTTCAAACTGCCCGCGAAAGTTATTTACTGCGCGGAAGACGAGGCGGAAACGGTCATTGTAGAAGAGTTCATACAGGGCGAGAATTTATTTGAGCGGCTTGAACAAAAAAATTTCCTCAGCGAGGAGCAGGCGCGAGAAATTCTTTTGCAAATGTGCGACGGGCTTAAAGAACTTCACGAGCAGAAAATAATTCACCGCGATATAAAGCCGTCGAATATGATTCTGCAGAGTGGGCGAATACGGCTGATTGACTTCGACGCGGCGCGGATTTTCAAGGAAGATAAAGAGGCGGACACAAAACTTTTGGGCACGAAAGGTTACGCGCCGCCCGAACAATTCGGTCACGGGCAAACGGATTCGCGCAGTGATATTTATTCACTCGGCGTCACGATGAAAATTTTACTCGGCTCAAATTGCGGCGAGTGTTTGAAAGAAATTTTGGACAAGTGCACCGAGTACGACCCGAAAAATCGCTATCAAAACGTCGACGAACTCAAGGAGGCTTTGACTACTGAACATGCCGAGCCGGAAGTTGAATTGACGCCGGGCGAGTCGCGCAGGGCTTTAATCTTCTTGGCAATAAGAATGTTCTTGTTCATGATTCGCAGAGAATTTCGCGCGGAGCTGATTCTCTTGACGATAGGAATTTTCTTATTGGCAACCGCCCCGCCACTCAACAGCGGCGAAAATTTTCAAGAGGCAGTCGAAAACCGCGCGGAAGAAATTTCACAGCCGGAAAAAATTTCACAGCCCGAAGAATTTTCAAAGCCCGCGCAGGCGTTCAAACTTCCTGAACTCGTGACGCAACCTCAAAAAGAACTTAACCTGCCGAGCGTCGAGCCACCCAAAGAATTTACGCCGCCGCCGCGAATAAATTTTTCAGACGAGGATTTGAAATTCCCTGAAGTCTCCTTGCCGACCGCACCGAGTTATGAACTTCCAAAACCGCACGAGCCGCCGCAAAAAATTTCATCAGGGCTACTCAAGACGGAGCTTTATTTGAACGGCGCGGCATTTAATCAATTCGACCATATGAGCGATAATATACAAATCACGCGCGAGGAGTGGCGGCAAAATCAAGTGCGACTGCGAATCACCAACGACACCGGCAAGCTTTGGAGCAATCCCAAAATAAAATTTATCTTGGGTCAAAATTTGGGCGATACGGTCACGGATACAAAAACTTTGCCCGCGCTTGCCCCCGGCGAGTCAGCAGACTTTGTTATCCCGTTCAATTTGTTGAACATTTCAGAGCGTCAGAACACTTCTGCTTACTTTCAAATTTGGCTTGACGGCGACGAAACCAAAATGGACGAGCATTATTGGAGCACGTGGTTTGATATTGCCGACTGAAAATTTTTTCGCCGCCCTACCCGCGAGGTACTTAGCAGGCAAAAATTTTTCTTGTACAATGCGCATGGTTAGAAAAATTTTTATCGGGGAGGTTAAAAATATGAGATTCGGAAATTATGACAGGAGAAATTTTTTCGACCTTATGGACGACGGCAGATGCGACGCGGTCAGCAGGACGACTTACAAATTGCCCGACGGCTCGGAGAGAACCGAGACTGAGATTAAGCCGTCGAAGTCGGGCGCGATAGCGGGCGCGGCGGCAGGCGGAGCTGTTGGCGGTCCCATAGGCGCGGCAGTCGGCGCGGTTTTCGGATTCATTTTCGGACCTGCGGATTAATTTAAAGGAGGCGTTTGGCATGGGTGACAGCAGCACAATTTTGATTGGGTGATTAAAAAATTTGTTTGGGAAAAAATTTTTGCTCGTTCCGAAACGGGGCGGGCTTTTTTGATATAATAGGGAAAAATTTTGAGGTGAGCGCATGAAAATTTTGCTTGAGTTGTGGGAGGCGGTGATTTACTTTTTATTTCCGCCGCGTTGTCCCGTTTGCCGAGAGATTGGCGACGAACGCTATCAACTTTGCGAGACCTGCGCGGAAAAAATTTTGCGCTTGGATTTTTATGACGAGCCGCCCGCGCCGATCGAAAAAGTTTTGCGCGTGACGAAATATCGCGACGGCGTTCAACCGCTTTTGCACAAGCTCAAGTTCGATAATAATCTGAACGTCTTACCCGCACTGAAAAAAATCCTCGACGACGTAGCGAATCACAAGGAAATTTTAAAGTTGCTTGCAGGAATAGATTTTGCAGTGCCGGTGCCTTTGCACGAGGAAAGATTAAAGGAGCGCGGCTTTAATCAAACGGAGGAAATCTTCGAGGACTTCTTTGCGAAAAAAAATATCCCGTTCGAAAAAATTTTGATACGGCGGGTGGCGACGCCCAAGCTCTACCAATTCGGCAAAGAGGATCGTCAAAAAATTTTAAAGGGCGTGTTCGCGGTGGTTAAGCTACTCGACCTGCGCGGGAAGAACATTTTAATTGTGGACGACATATACACGACGGGAACGACGGTCAGCGAGTGCGCGAAAGTTTTAAAGGAATTGGGCGCGGCGAAAATTTCAGTGCTCGCGCTCTCGTCAAGCTTCGGCGAATTGAAAAAGTGACGGGTTTTGATAAAAACTGATTGAAAACTCTCCGACGATTTATGATTTAATGTTGGAAAAGTTTCAAGGAGAGAATTTTCATGAACATTGCAATCGTTAATGACGAAAAAATAGGATTGGAGACCGCCGAAGTTTTTCTGCGCTACTACATCAAAAAATTTTGGGCGAAGTACGAATCCTTGATTCACATTGAAATTTTTTGCTCTGCAAATGAATTTCTCACCTTTTTTTGTCCTAAGGTTTATAATTTGATTATTCTCGGCGGGCGCATGAAATATATCGCGAATTTTCTCTGCTCGCGCGGCGATAATGACGTTAAAATTGTTTTCTTCGATGAAGATTGCGAGGTCGATTTATGAATATTGCCATTGTTGACGATGAAGTTATGGAACTTCGCGCCGCCGAATTTTATATCCGCAAATTTATCAAGAAAAATTATCCCGAACTCGAATCCGAAATAAACATACAAACTTATTCTAGCGCAAATGATTTTTTTTACGCCTTTAGTCCGGGTCTTTTCCAGTTAATTATCTTGGATATAATGATGCCGGAAATTGACGGACTGCAAACCGCGCAGATTATCCGCGCTCGCGGCGATGACGACGCCAATATTGTTTTTCTTACGGCGAACGACTCCTTTGTTTTGAACGGCTACCGAGTTTTCGCTATCGGCTACTTTATTAAGCCACTTTCTCAACATGAAGACGATTTTGCCAGCACTTTTGAATACATTTTTAATAAAATTAACCAAAAAAGCCCGCAAATTACTTTGAAAGTTAAGGGAAACGATATTCCCGTGCGGTTCAGAAATATTTTTTATGTCGAAATAGATTATCATCACAGGCTTTGCGTTCACCTTGCCGACGGTCAAAAATTCGTCACCAACAATAATTATACGGAAGTTTTCGAGATTTTGTCGCAGGATGAGCGTTTTCTCGAATGCTATCACCGAATTATTATCAATATGGACTACGTTAAATCTATGGAGCCGGACGATTTTACTATGCTTGACGACACTTCAATTCCAATCAGTCAGCGCAAAAAAAGAGAAGTTAAAGTTAAATATATGCGCTATCTTGCCAATAAATAGTCATTCCAATACAATGAAAGCGTCACTAATCCTGATTCTTGCGAAAAATCCGTAAATGCCTCGTACTTTTTCGCGAAAAGTTCAAGCGAAGTCATTCCGAGTCCGTGACCTATTTGGTTTGTATAAGGCAAGCCGTTTTCGCCAATTTTTATCTCATAATCATAGCGATTGCTTATTTCCAAGACGTTTTGACCGCCTTTGTGTCGAAGTATTAACGATATTTCCCGGCGCGAAGGCTCTTTTTGTCTTTGGCTCGCCGTTATCGCGTTTTCCAATAAATTGCTAAGCAAAACTGCTAAATCGCTCTCGTCCGTCAAAATTTTCTCCGACAAATCGACTTTGTACTTTATTTTTATTCCAAATTCCTCCGCGCGGCGAAAATATATCGACAACGCGGCGTTTATCAGCGGCTCCGAGCAGTAAAATTTTACTCGCGTCGCGTCCAACAACTGCGTTTGTCGCGCTATAAGTTCCTTTGCCGCCGCGATTTTTCCGTCAGCTATCAATTTATCGGTACTTCGATAGAATTCATGTAAATTTTTTTGCAACGCCGCTGTTTCGAGCCGATTCCTTTGCATTAACGAATTATTTTCCTCTAACGCCTTCACTTGCCGCGTTATTTCTTGCATTTTTTGTTCGTCAAGCTCTTTATTGGCTATTTGTTGCGTTTCATTGCTTATAATCCTGTACATTATTAAGAAAAATATCGGAAAAAATATTCGCGATAACCTTTCCCGCCACGTCGGCATAAATGTCACTTCGACAATGGGTATCGTCGTCCCGATAAATATCGCGAGCGGCAACAGCGATATTTGCCACTTTAGCGATTTTTCCTCAAACATTTTCGCCGCCGGTAGCAGATTTACAAAAAATTTTTTCTCGATTTTTAGCAATATCACGAATAAAAGCAGGTAATTTGTCACTTGTAGCGTCAAAAATTCTTCGCTCATTGCGCCGTAAATCAATGCAATCGTCATTACCGAAAACCAGTGCACCATAAAGCACCACAGCAATTGCATTCCTAAAATAAAGACGTGTTGCGGCAATTTGTCGCGAATTATCAGCGCAGATATTACAAAATACGGTAGCCAACTTATCGAAAATGTAATTTTAAACGCCCGATAAGTTATTCCGTCGCCAAATATCCAACAATTTATCGCCAGACCCGCTAAACTCCACAGCAATAAGTATTTAGCTAATTCCGAGCGAGTTTTTGAAGACACTTCGCTACTAAAAGGCAAGTATCGTAGATACGCGCTTGATATTTGTATCAGCGTTATCTCAAGGGCGATTATCCAATTCATTTTCTCCTCCGAGTAATTCTTCTTGCTTTTTTATATGTTCGCGAGCTTTTTCCAAGTTCCCGCTCTCCAACAGCGCGTATATTAAATTGTAATTATGCCGCAAATCATGACGCATTACCGAAAATTTTTTATGATTTTCCTGTATAAGCTCGTTATATTCCTTTAAGCGGCTCAATTTATCCGACAATCGCCGCTTATTGAGCTCCAATTTCTGCATGTCGTAAAAATTTTTCGTCGTAATCAAGATATATCTGTAGAAAAAGAAAAATATCAGCGGCAAATAAATTCGCGATAATCTTTCCGCCCACGAGTGCACCAACACGCCGTCCGCAAGCTGTATCAAGTGACCCGAAACTATTACCAGCGGCAAAATTGCGATATATATTCCCGCAGGTCGCAAGTCGAAAAGCTCGCGGCTCGCCAGTAATTTTATAAAATACCGTCGGAATATCGGCAAGAATATCGAGAAAAGCAACAGATAGCCCGTCGCTTCGGTTAAAATTATTTCAATATCGCTCGCGAATGTCAGGGATTTTAAGATTATAATTGCGCAAATTGTGTGTTGCAATAGCGAACAGATTGTTCCCATTCCGAAAACAAATACGTGCTGAGGCAGTCCCCATTTAATAAAATTCACTTCAAGCAGAAAATACGGCAACCAACCCAACATTAAAATCGCTTTGTAAGTCGTCGCAGTGATTGAAAACGTCGCGAATATTAAATTGTACAGAAAAAAACTCGCTACGCCCCATAAAAAATAACACTTCCACAATTTAAGCTTGATTTCCTCGATTTCCTCGCCGGTTTTGCTCGAAAACGCCAGCCAACGAATATAACTGTCAGTCAACTGCGCCACGACAATTAAAAATGGCAACTCAAACATAAATCCTCCGCAAAAGTGATTCGTTTTTATTAAAAGTGATTGAAATTTTTTCGCCGATTTAATTTACAATACGTTTCGACTGACCATGTCAAACTTCCTCGATAAGTTTCTTTTCGCAGAAGAAATTTCCTGCAAATAAACTCCGAACGGATTTTGCGCTCGGAGTATTTTTTTGTTTCGCTGATAACTTAAAAACTGAAAAGAAAATTTCAAAAGTGATTGTACCTGCGCGGCGAGTTGTAGTATAATAAACAAAAAATTAGGAGCGTTGCGAATGGATTACTTTCGAGATTGGCATATATTAAAGCAGGGGCGGCGCACGGATTTTGTGATAATCAGCGTGATAACGGCAATATTTTTGTTGGTAATAATAATGAACGACCACTTGATTTTCAAAATCACGTCGAATCAAACAGAGGAAATCGGTCAAACGCAACTCGAATTGATACGCGGAGACTTCCAAAGCACGCTGATAAAGGCGGAGGGCGCGACAAATCAAGTTGCCATAGAGGCAGAACAAAGGATAAATGCCGGCATAACCCGCGAGGATTTGGAAAAATTTTTCTATGATAAAAAGCGCGAGCAAAAAAATTTGACGGGCGGCGTGTGTTTCAACACCTATATTTACGTCGCGAAAAAGGATTGGACGATAATTCCCGATTTCGATATGCCGCCGGAATATCATGCGGCGGAGCGGCTTTGGTATAAGGGCGCGGCGGAAAATCCCGGCAAAATTTACATAACTGAGCCGTACGTTGACGCAATGACGGGCGCAATGTGCTTTACAATGTCGAAACTGCTTGAGGACGGTCAAACGGTCGTCGCGCTCGATTTTAATTTCTCGGACGTGCAAAAGTCGATACTGCAAATGAGTACGACTGTTGACAGAAAAGCTTTAATCGTGACCAAAAACGGCATGATTATCGGTTATACCGACATGAATTTGGTTGGCGAAAAAATTTCCAAGAAACTGCCCGAATACGAGAGTATATTAACGCGCGTGATTCAATCGGAGCGTCATGACAGTTTTACAGCGGAATTGGAAGACGGCGAACATACAATTTTCAGTAGCAAAACCGCTAACGGTTGGTATATGATTTTGAGCGTCGACAACAAAGCGTTCTATCGCGATAGTTACATTCAAATAATTTTTACGACGTTGCTCAGTTTGATGATGATGCTAGCGATAATTTTTTTCTATCTGAACGCAATGAGGAACGGCTTGCGGGCGGAAAGGGCGTTGCGCGTCAAAGAAGAATTTTTATCGCGACTTTCGCACGAATTACGCGACCCGCTAAGAAATATTTTGGATTTATCGAGCACAAAAACGGTAGAGAGTGACGCCAATCCTGTAGAATGCGCGGCAAAAGTTCGCGAATCAGCGTTAAGACTCTCCGACATGTTGGAAAATCTTTTCTCATTCTCAACGATAATTTCAAGCGATAAAAAGAAAAATTTTGAGGAAAAAAAGTTTCAAGACGAGGAATTATCAAAAGTCAGCCGTTACGCGCGGACGGGAATTATAACGGTTTTGACCGCGGCAATGGTTTTGTCGTTCGGGATATGTTTTTCGACGACATTGAGTTGGGGCGATACGAAAATGCACCGCGAAGTTGATACTTACGAGCACCAACTTTCAAATTGGGTCGAGAAACAGCGCAGTATTTTGAGCATGTTTGTTAATTTAATTGGTAAACATCCGGAATTAATGGACGATTATCCTTCCGCCGTGAAATTTTTAGACGGGTTGGCTAAAAATTACAGAGAAATTTCGGTTTGCTACATGTCAAATCCTTACAAGGAGCACCAAGTTATCATGAACAACGGCTGGGAGTCGAACGATCCGAATTGGCATGTCGATAAGCGACCCTGGTACATTGACACGGAAAAATCTGATGACGGTTTCAGCGTCTCGGCTCCTTATTACGACGCGCAAACGGGGCTTTATTGCGTGACTTTTTCGCAAGTCGTTTACAATGACAAGGACGAATTTTTGGGCGTGTTCGGCATAGATTTTTATCTCGACCGCTTGACGCAGGTTTTGGGCGAGAGCTACACCAAAGATGGCTATGCGTTCCTCGTCGACCGCAACGGGATTATAATCAATCACCCGAATAATAATTATCAGTTGTCAATGAGCCGCATGACCGACATTGCGGGCACGGAATATTCAAATTCGTACACGAGCGACGAAGTCGGGACTTTCCGCGATTATACCGGTGATTTTGTGGCGTGTCTTGCCAAAAAGAATAAGACTTCCAATTTTACGGTCGTCGTTGCAAATAATTGGTGGGAAATTTACGAAAACAACGTTTTGCTTGGGATTTTCTTCTTAATATTGCTTGGGATATGCATCTTAATAGTAAATATGCTGATAAATCGGTTGTTGGAATGGCAAGACTCGGTCAACGGGCAATTAAAAACGGTGTCGGATACGGCAATGGCGGCGAGCAAGGCAAAATCACAATTCTTGGCGCAAATGTCGCACGAAATCCGCACACCGATTAACGCGGTACTCGGCATGAACGAAATGATTCTGCGCGAGAGCAAATCAAATGAAATTCTGGATTACGCGACGAATATTCAAAGCGCGGGGCGGACTTTGCTGACGCTAATCAATTCGATTCTCGATTTTTCAAAGATTGAGGACGGGAAAATGGAAATAGTGCCCGTGCGCTACGAAACAATGAATTTAATAGATGACTTGGTTAACATGACGGCGGAGCGCGCGAAGAAAAAGGGCTTGGAATTCAAAACGGAAATTGATTCGATGCTCCCGAAAAGTTTATACGGCGACGACGTGCGCTTGCGGCAAGTTATCACGAACATTTTAACAAACGCGGTAAAATACACTCACACGGGGTCGGTAACTCTATCGATAATCAACGAGGAGACCGACGCGGACACGATGAATTTGCGCGTAAAAGTTTCCGACACGGGCATTGGAATACGCGCGGAGGATATTGACAAGTTATTCCTGTCATTTCAACGACTCGACGAGGAAAAAAATCGCAATATCGAGGGCACGGGACTTGGAATATCGATTGTGCAAAAACTTTTAAACATGATGGGCAGTAAGCTTGAAGTCGCGAGCGAATACGGCAAAGGCTCGACGTTCTCTTTTAAAATCGCGCAGAAGATCATTGATAAGACGCCGCTCGGTGATTATAATGAACATCACGATAAAAACCACGAAAACATTTCCGACAAAAAGTTTTTGACGGCTGACGGCGCGAAAGTCCTTGCGATAGACGATAACGACATGAATTTAAAAGTTATTAGCGGGCTTTTGAAACGGAATAAAATTTCTCCTGACTTGGCGGACAGCGGTCAACAGGGAATTGAAATGCTCAAGGAAAATTTTTACCACATAATCTTTTTGGATAACATGATGCCGGTCATGAACGGCGTCGAGACGCTAAAGAAAATGCAACACGAAAAACTTTTAAGCGACAAAACAAAGGTCATAATGCTGACGGCGAGCGCGATAGCGGGCATGCGCGAAATTTATCTGCGCGAAGGCTTTGACGATTATTTGAGCAAACCCATAGACGTTTCGGAACTGGAAAAGATGTTGGAAAAGCATTTGCCAGCAGATTTGGTGAAATTTGAGGAAGAAGAGGAGAAAAAAATCGTCATGGAGGAAAAAATCGAACCAAAAGTTGAAGAAGAGCCTGCGGAAGTCGTCGGCGAAGACGAATTCAGTCAAAAAGAGAGCGAAAATTTCACCGCGTCTTGTCCCGATATTAATTTGGAAACGGGCTTGAAATATTGCATGGACAGCAAAAGTTTCTTCGTGCAAATGCTGACGGCGTTCACCGACGCCAAGAAAGCCGATAAAATTCAAGAGAAATACGACGCGAGCGACTGGAAAAATTATCAAATATTAGTTCACGCGCTTAAATCAACTTCGCTGTCAATCGGCGCGGAAAGTTTGAGCGAGGCGGCTAAAAAGTTGGAGCTTGCGGCTAAAAATCAATCTGAAGAAGAAATTCGCGCAAATCACGATAATTTAATGGCGTATTATAAAAAAGTTCGCGAGGAAATAGAGAAATGGTTGACGGAGGCGGGCGTATGAGCAAAATATTGGTCGTCGACGATGAAGAAATGATGTTGATGATGGCGCGGCACATTTTATCGCGGAAGTACGAGATCATAACGGCAAATTCGGGCGCAGAAGCGATAGAATTATTCGAGCAGGAACGCCCCGACATGGTTTTATCGGATTTAATGATGCCGGAAATGGACGGCTACGAATTGCACAGAATTTTACAGGAAAAAAGCGCGGAGCCGGTGCCGATAATGTTCATGACGGCGGACGAAAGCGACGAAGCGGAGAGCAAAGGCTTTGAAATAGGCGCGGAAGATTATATCCGCAAGCCGCTGAAACCCGATTTACTTTTGAAACGAGTCGGAATAATAATTGATCATTTGGACAAAATACGCGGCTTGAAGGCGGCGGCGGCAACGGATCAGCTGACAAAATTGCTCAATAAAACTTCGGCGCAACGAGAAATCGGCGCGCTTTTAAAAAATTCGTCGGGCGCGTTGCTCATGATAGATTTGGACAGTTTCAAGCCGGTCAACGACATTTACGGTCATGCAATGGGCGACAAAATCTTGATTCGATTCGCCGAGTTGATAAGAAATATAATTCGGGAAAATGACTTGGCGGGACGCATGGGCGGCGACGAGTTCATAGCATTTCTACAAAATATAGATGACGAAAAAATTTTAGAGGCGAAAAGCGCGTTTCTTAACGAGGAAATTTTAAAAACAGCGCGGGATTTACTCGGAAATGACATGTATATTCCGTTAGGCGCGTCGATAGGCGCGGTATTTGTTCCCGACGAGGGGCGAGAATTTCAAAAGCTCTACGAAAAAGCCGATAAAGCCCTTTATGAAGTCAAACAGCACGGCAAGCACGGAATTTCGATATTCAGAGAAAAAAATCACACGGAAAAAAAATTATCGGTCGAAGGAATATCGCAAATGCGGTTGATATTGAGCGAACGAACCGTAGAGAACGGCGCGTATTTCGTCAAGTTCGAGGACTTCAAGAAAATATATCAACTCCTTGCGCGTGGAGCAGAAAATTACAAGAAAAACTTGGTGCTCGCGCAGTTCACATTGCCGGAAGAATTTTCGGATGAGTTCAAAGAAATTCTAATACATTCGCTTAGAAAAAGCGATTGCGTCACGCAAAGCGGAAAGAAATTTATAATTTTGCTCATGGAATTAACATTAAAGGAAGCCGACGGCGTAAAAGACAGGATAATTTCCCAGTTAAGTAAAAATTTAGCGGCTGAAATAGAATATGAGCGCGAAAAAATATTTTAGGGGGTAAAAATAATGCGGGAAAAGGTAATTTTGGTGATTGACGATGACGACATGAATTTGCAAATCGCGAAAATGATTCTCGAAAAAAAGTTGCCGTGCAAGGTAATCGGCGTTGATAACGGCTTTGACGGCTTGGAAATTTTGCGTAAGCAACGCGTGAACTTAGTCTTGCTTGATATTTTAATGCCGGTTTACGACGGGATAGAGATGTTGCAGGACATTCGCGGCAACGAACAGATAAGGAACATTCCCGTCATGATGCTGACGGCTTCGGGCGAAATAGACGATATTCAAAGAGCCGGAGCATTGGGCGTGAAAGATTATATAAAAAAACCGTTCATGCCGGCAGATTTAATCGCGCGAGTCAAAAAGAAGTTGGCGGAAGAACCGCCCGGCGCGGAAGTTTTGCTTGTCGGCGAAGACGAAGCGATTTTGCAGGAAATGCGGCAGATAATCGAATTGAATTTCAATCACGAAGTGCTAATCGCCAAGAGCGCGGAAGAAATTTTGAGCATCGGGACAGTGGATTTGATAATAGCCTGCGCGGACATGAAATTTGTCGACGGCGTAAAAATTTTATCGCTGATTGCGAGCGAAGAGAAATTTAAAACAGTGCCGTTCGCGCTGACGACGCCCGAAAAACTCCTTGAGCTAATTGAAAAACTCAAGCCGGAGCCGGTCAAAGAACCTGAGGAAGAAAAAGTCGAGGAAGAAAAAATCGAGCCGCCCGTCGAAGAGCCGCCCGTTGAAGAAAAAGTTTGGGCGAAACCGTCCGAACCCGCTATCGAAAAAGAACCGCCCGCCGTCGAGGAAGTCGCGGACTCAACAGTCATTCACAAGGAGAAAAAGAAACTCGCCAACGTCGTAACAACCCTTATCGGCTACGATTTGGACTTAAAAATTTAAATCTGTTAATCATTCCGTGTCGTCGCGTTGCATAAGGTAATCGGCGGGCTTGCCGAAAATTTCAACCAGCTTGGCAACTTGCGCCGCCGTGAAATTCTGTTCACCGCGCATTTTGAGAGAAATTGATGTACTACATAATCCCATGAGCCTAGCAAGTGCTCTGTAAGAAAGATTATTTTTGCTGATTTCATAAACCAGATTTTTGAACGGAGTATTACGACGGTGCGTTATAGAAATTTTTGAACAAGTTTTGGGCGACGGTGTAAATCCCGCAACGCCTTCGCCGCCTTCAGTGAGATTATAGCCGTTGTGAGACATAGTGTTGCGCGACTTGATGAAATGCTTTTCCAAAAAATCGAGTTCCGCTTTGCTGTAGCAGACTTTCAAAATCGCGATAACGAAATTCTCCGCGCCGTGTTTGCGAATGGCATTGCCGATGTAATGAGGAGAATACATGTGTTCCTTGAAACGCTCTTCCGCCGTCTTCGTAGTCTGACCGATATACTCGAAGTCGTTGGTGCCGTCGATTAGTCCGTAAACTACGCCGTAAATTTTCTTCTCCATACACATTCCGCCTTTCGTTTGACTTCACGGCGGGAACCTGCTAAAATTTCATAAATGGATATGGCTCTGCCGTGTTGGTTGGGTTGTTTGGACGATTCAATTTTACACGTCAGGGTTTTTTTGTCAATGCCAAGAATAATTTTTGCGGCGAAGTTGACACGCGGCAGGGTTTGACTTAATATTTCTCTATGCAACCATAATCACGACCAAGAAAGGAGCGAGAAAAACTTTTCGCACTCGATAAAAATTTTTACAGGAGGTTACAAAAAATAGTATGAGCAATGAAAAAGCACCCGAACTTGACCTTCAGGCTTTGATAAAAAAAGCCGAAGCGCAAGAAAATTTCCCCGAAGTCCCGCTTGACGAGTTCCCAATCTCGACATTTGACGAATGGCGAACCGCATGTGAAATCTTACTGAAAGGCGCGAGCTTTGAAAAGAAACTCTTCACGAAAACTTATGAGAATATTTTAATCTCGCCAATGTATTTTCACGCGACCACAGAACCGATTCAGTCTGTCGGCTCCTATCCCGGCATGGGCGATTATCTCAGGGGCGTCGAGGCTAACGGCTACGTCGGCAAAGGCTGGGGTATCGCTCAAGCTTGCGATGAAACGCTCCCCAAAGAGAATAACGAACTGCTCAAGCGCGAGATTGAAAAAGGCTCGACGATTTACAATGTAGCCGTCGACTGTGCGACCCGCAAGGCGAAGGACGCCCGCGAGTGTGAACACATTGGCAAGGGCGGTTGCAGTCTCACGACGCTCGGCGACGTTACGGCTTTGCTTAAAGATCTCAAGCTCGACACCTATCCGCTTTATGTCTACACGGGCGAAAGTGCCTTGCCGCTCCTCGCGCTGATTGTTGCGGCAATCAAGAAAAACGGCGGCGACGTTGTCAATCTGCGCGGCGTCATTGGAGGGAATCCCATTGGCGAATACGCGGCTAACGGTTGGCTTACTCAAGATTTGGATAAACTCTTCGACGAGGTGGCAACGGCGGCGAAGTGGACAATTAAAAACGCGCCCGCTGTCAAGACGCTCTTTGTTAAAAGTGACGTCTTCAGCAACGGCGGCGCAAATGACGTTCAAGAAGTCGCCTACACGGTCGCGGCGGGCGTCGCTTATCTGCGCGAACTTTTGAAACGCGGCTTGACCATTGACGAGGCGGCATCGCAAATCATGTTCGGCTTTTCTATGGGTAGCAATTTCTTTCTCCAGATAGCAAAATTGCGGGCAGTTCGCCCCATTTGGGCGCAGATAATTAAAGAATTCGGCGGCAATGAAGAATCGCAGAAGATGCATATTCACGGTCGCCCCGCGAAATTCTTCAAAACTGTTTACGATCCTTACGTCAACATGCTCCGCGACACGACCGAACTTTTCAGCGGCGTAGTCGGCGGAGTCGACAGCTTTGAAAATTCGACGTTCGATGAGCCGGTTCGCAAGGGCGACGAGTTCAGCCGTCGTAT
>JBGUYA010000079.1:0-8023 GCA_045118435.1 Quinella sp.
GCCGCTAGCCCTAAGTTTGTCGGCATTGGCGGCGAAAATTTTTGCCCGCGCCGCGCCAAACATCTCTATTGCATTGTTCGAGTGCGCAAAGAGAACCAGCTGTTCAATCCGAACAACGTCGGCTTTGAGTTCGTCGATAAGATTTTCAGCGGCGATTTTTTCGTCAGCTGTGCCGAGCGCGTCGAAATACTTTTTAATCATATCCCGAAGGTCGACGTAGCAACTGGGCGACGCCGCAATCGTCTTGAGCTTTTCAAGCAGAGCTTGCTTATCGAGCGAATCTTTTTCCTCGCTAAGCAAAAGTTCTTTGTACTGAAGAATTTCTGCGGCAGGAGTGCAAGCCGGGCAATCGCAATACTTCGCGCCGCTCGCCTTGAGTTCGTTGACATGAGCTAAAAGTTTTCTTGCCGCGTCCTTGCCGAGAATTTGAATTGCATAAGCCGACCGCGCAAAAGTTAACAACTCATCAATCGGCACGATGTCGTTCTCAATCTCGGCGATTAAATTCTTTGAGGCAATTTTTTCATTGGGCTTGCCGAGCGCGACCAAGTAGCCGTGAACTGCTCGCTTGAGTTCAGGGCAGCAAGTCCTCGCCGCACCCATTGCCTTAACTTTTTCTATCAAGGTTCGTTTGTCCATTCCTAAACCTCCAAAAAATTTCGATTTAAAATTTATCACAGCCTCTGCAACTTTTCAAGCCCGCGCAGAAAAATGAACCAAAACTTAAATTTGAGCGTGATAAAATATAAGCATATCAAGAAAGATTTTGAAGAGTCGGAACGCGAGTGCCGCCTTCGGGGGCAGCTCAACCCGACTGATAATTAACATTTATGCAATCGGCGCGAGCCGTTCAGATAAACTTCCTAATCTTGGCAAAAAATTCCGCCTTCCACAACCTGAACTTAAACTCCGTCAAACCGAAACGCGGCTTGCGAATGTGCACGCGATAAAGTTCATAGGGGTTCGTCTCAATCGTATTCAAGCCTGCCTCGCCCGTGACCGCCGTTAAATAATTTTCCTCGCGCAGAATTTCTTCAAGCTCCGAATCAAATTCGCCGTTTGGATAGGAAAAACTGTAAATCGTCGCCAGCCCGCTCCACTCCAAAAAAGTTTTCGACTCGCGCATTTGTCGCCGCCGCGTGATTTTATCCTGCTCCGTCAGCGACAAATGATCCGACGTGTGCGAGCCGATTTCAAGCCCGCGCCGTTGCATTTCCTTTAGTTCCTCAACCGTCAGATAGCCCGCCTTGCCGACCTCATTCGTGATGACGTAGACAACGGCGGTCATTTTGTGTTCAAGCAGAATCGGGAGCATTTCCCTGTAATTATCCTCGTAGCCGTCGTCGAAGGTCAGCACAATCGGCTTTTCGGGCAGTTCGCCCTTGCCGTGAACGACGCGCATAAAATCCTGCAGGGTTATCGTCGTGTAGCCTTGCGCTTGCAGATAATCCAACTGCGCGTTAAAATCGGCGGGCGGCACGTTATAAATTTCGTAAACCGGATCAAGTGGCGCGTCCGTCACTTGATGATATTCCAGAATTGGAAAGCCTTCCGGCTCCGGCAACAGAAAAATTATCGCGCTCAGAATCAAAATCGCGCCGCCTATAATTCGCAAGTTAATCACCTCCAAATTTATTTTATCACGGCGATAAACTCTTGCCAAAAAAATTTTTTAAAAGGAGATTTCAACTTGAAAGCATTCGAGAAACTTCAAAGCGTCGGGAAGGCGTTAATGTTGCCGGTTGCGGTATTGCCGGCGGCGGCGATACTCTTGCGCTTCGGCTCGCCTGACTTGCTCAACATTGCGTTTATCGAGAAGGCGGGTAGCGCGATTTTCGACAACCTGCCGATAATTTTTGCAATAGGTATCGCGTTCGGCTTGGCGAAGAACACCGACAACAACGGCGCGGCGGGCTTGGCGGGCTTTGTCTGCTACGCCGTGCTTACTGCGGCTTTGAAGTCGCTCGACGAAGGAATTAACATGGGCGTTTTCGCGGGCATTATCAGCGGCTTGACGACCGGCTTTTTATACAACCGCTTTTACAAAGTCAAGCTCCCCGAATATCTCGGATTCTTTGGCGGGCGGCGTTTTGTCCCGATTGTTACTTCACTTGCGGCGATTGTCCTCGCGCTGATTTTGTCCGTCGTGTGGCCGCCGATTCAAGGCGCGATTAACTCCGTCGGCGAGCTGATTATAAGTTCGGGTGGCGTCGGAACCTTCATTAACGGCGTGCTCAATCGCCTGCTGATACCGTTCGGGCTTCACCACATACTTAACAACCTGGTCTACTTTATCTTTGGCGAGTGGACAAATCCTGCAACGGGCGAGATTATTCACGGCGACTTGACGAGATTTTTTGCGGGCGACCCGACGGCGGGGATTTTTATGTCGGGCGGTTTCCCGATTTTTATATTCGGAATGCCGGCGGTTGCGTTGGCAATGTATCGCACGGCAAAGCCCGAAAATCGCTCAAAAGTCGCGGGTGCGTTGGCGTCAATGGCACTTGCCGCATCGCTGACGGGAATCACCGAGCCGATAGAATTTTCTTTCATGTTCCTTGCGCCCATGCTTTACGCCGTCCACGCAATTTTAATGGGCGCGGCAATGTGGATTTGTTATGAATTGGGAATTTTAATCGGCTGTGGTTTTTCGCCGAGCCTTATCGATTTGATTTTGAGTTGGGGAATTTCGACGCGCCCCGCGTTGGTTATCCCTGTCGGCTTGGCGTTCGGCGTAATTTATTATTTCGTGTTCAGTTGGGCGATTGTGAAGTTCAATTTGCCGACGCTCGGTCGCTACGACGAAGACGCTCCTGCGGAAGAAAAAAAATCAGCCGCGCAACTCGTTAAGGGCTTAGGCGGCATGGAAAATATTTTGACGATTGACAACTGCGCGACGCGCCTGCGTTTGACAGTCAAAGACATTTCTAATGTTGACGAAAAAATTTTGACGGCGGCGGGAGCTAAGGGCGTCTTCGTGAGCGGCAACGCTGTACAGGTCGTTATCGGCACGCAGGTTGAATTCGTCGCCGACGTGATTAAGTCGCTAAAAACTCGCGGATAAACTGCGCGGATTTCAACGAGCCGCCCAAAGTCATTTGCACGTACTCCATTAAAAATTTTTCCGCCGCGTCGAGTTGCTTGGTTTTAAAATTTATTCGCGTCTCTTCGCGCCAATCGAAACTTAACAGCGTCTCGAAAGTTCTTCTTAAAACTTCGGGATAAGGGCGGCAGTCCTCCGCGAAATCAACGCAATTCATGCAAACCGCGCCGCCGTCAAGCAAACTAATTGCCGCGTCGCCCTCAATGCTCTCGCCGCAGTGAACGCAACGTTCAAAGTTCAACTGGACGCCGCTTGTCTCCATAAATTGACACGCCCCGATAAGCGCGGCAACTTTGGGATTGCGCTTGCTCAACACGGGCAACGATTTTTTCAGCAAATAAAAAGTCTCCGTCGATTTTTCTTGCGGCAACGTCATGCGATTGACAATCTCAAAGAAAAGCGACGCATAAGCCAGCCGCTCAAGGTCAGCGGTCAGCGCGTCGTAGAAATGCAAAATGTCCGCCTCGCGAATTGTATCGACCTGCGAGCCGCGACTAATCTCCGCCGAAATGTGATTGAACATCTGCATTGCGCCCGAAAGTGGACTGCGCGAGCGTCGACAACCGTAAGCGTTTACCTCGATCTTGCCGCGCTCCTTGCTAAACAGCGTGACGACTTTATTTGTGTCGCCGAAATTTTTTGTGTCAAGGACAATCGCCTCGACCGTGTAAGTCTCCATTTTTTATCTCCGAATTGTCGCGCCGCTCACTTCACTTTAAGAATTAAAATATTTTTGCCGTCGAATTTAAACTCCTCCGCTTTGATTGAACCTTTGATTATGCTTGCGGAAATTTCGTCGACATCCTCAAGCGGATTATGTTCCTCGCCGCCGCTGACCAGTTTAATTTCGCATTCCGACTGCGCGTCGTTGTAAAACATTTTCAGTTCGACGGGAAAAATTTCGTTGCCGCGCTTAAGCAGTGATTCATAAACCAGTTCTTCAAAGATAAGTTGCAACGTCATAGCACGCCGCCCGCTCATGAACTGTTTGCGGGCGAAGGCTTCAATCTCGCTCTGAACCTCAAGCAGATTAACTTGCGCATTGTCAAAAATTTTTTCGTAAGTCTTCAAACGTTGTATGAAAATTTTTGTGGCGTCTCTTTCGGGCGCGGTGAAGATTTTTTGCGGCGAGCCTTCCTCGTAAATTATGCCGTCATTCATGAAAAAAATTCTGTCGCTCACGTTTTGCGCAAATCTCATCTCATGCGTCACAATCATCATCGTGTAATTTTTTTTCGCCAGCGAACGGATTGTAAATAAAACGTCGTCGACCATTCGCGGGTCAAGTGCGCTTGTCGGCTCGTCGAAAAGAATTATCTCCGGCTCCATTGCCAAAGTCCGCACTATCGCGATTCGTTGCTTTTGCCCGCCAGAAAGTTCGTCGGGATAATTCGCCGCCTTCTGCTTGAGTTCGACCGTTTCAAGCAAGCGCATTGCCCTTTCTACCGCGTCGGAGCGTGTGATTTTTTTTAGCATCATCGGCGCAGTTATTACATTTTCCAAGACGTTCATGTTTGAAAAGAGATTGAACGATTGAAAAACCATGCCGATTTTTTGGCGCAGGCGACGGACTTTGGTAGGCTCATCAGTAATTTCTTCGCCGCGAAAAAAAATCTGCCCGCCGCTAGGCTTTTCAAGTCGGTTAATGCAACGCAAAAAAGTTGATTTGCCCGTGCCGCTCGGTCCAATTATCGAAATGACTTCGCCGCGCCGAACGGAGCAATTAACATCTCTCAGCGGCTCGCTGTCCGCAAATTTCTTGCTCAAGTGCCGCACCTCAAGCAAAGTTTCACTGCTCGACATTTCTTTTCCTCCGATTAAGCAAAGCGTCCGCCCGATTCAAAATCCAAATGCAAAGCCGCGCTATAAGAAAATAAATCGCCGCCGTAAAAATCAGCGAGAAGAACGCCTCATAAGTTCGGGCGCGGATTATGTCGGAAACCTTAGTTAAATCTTGAACCGCAATGTAGCCGACAACCGACGTCGCCTTGATAATTGAAATGACTTGCCGCTTGTACACGCCAAAAGTTTTCTGAACGGCTTGCGGAAATATTATCTTCCTAAAGATTTGCAAATTGCTCATGCCCAAAGCTTGAGCCGCCTCAATCTCGCCCGCGTCGACGCTTTCAATACCGCTGTTCAAAATTATTGCGAAGTAGCAACCGAAATCGACTGCGAAGGCGATTATCGCAACGGCAATTTCATTCAAGCCCGTGCCCGAAAAGATCACGTAAAAGCAAATCATCAGCGTTAAGACGATTGGCAAGCCGCTTATCAGCGCGATAAACGCCGTCATCATTGTTGACAGGAAACAGATTTTACCGCGCTTTATCATGCAGAAAGCAAAGCCGAGAATCGTCCCCAAGACAATCGCGCCGAGCGACAAAATCAACGTGACTTTCAAGCCGTCCAGAATCATTTTGTAGCGGTCTTCGCGAATCAAAGTCTTTTCAAAGGAACTGCGAATATCAACGAAAAAATTTCCGTCAACGCTTTGTTCATTTCGCACTATCAATGCCGCAGGGATTTGGAAGAGCGGAGTTTTGGTGAAGTTCACTCGTTCGGCGCGTTCTTCGGTGTAAGTCATTATGCCGGCAAGCATATCAATCTTACCAAACTCGACGTCGGCAAGTTGCGAAACCAAAGGCTCAACCCGAAATTCCAGCTCGTAGTTGTATTCGTAAGCGAAACGCTTAATCAATTCTATGTCAAAGCCGCTGAGTTCATTTCCGACATAAAAATTGTGAGGCGGAATTGTTCCGGAAGTCCCGACTGTCAACTTCTGCGCGGGATTTTCGGGCGCGGGTATCGGCGGCATTGCAGTATTCTTGTCGGTTATCCAATATTTTTGCATTTTGTCAATCGTGCCGTCGTCTTTGGCTTTAATCAAAAACTCGTCGACTTGCTCTAACAGATTCGGTATTTTTGTTGATGGCGAAATTATCAAATGCATGCTTTTATAGGCAAACGGTTCTTCCAAAATTCTCAGCTTGTCGGGGCGTTCTTTAACCGCAGTTTCCAGCGGCGGTTGAGAATAAGCTCCCGCGTCGATTGTTCCTTCCTCAAGTGCCAAGATCATTTCGTTTACTTCGGCAAATTGCTTGAGCTTGACTTCGGGCAAAACTCGCGGAACGATTGTTTCCGTTGAACTGCCCGTAACGACGCCGACCGTAAATTTTGAATCGTTCAAGTCGGCGGGCTTTGCAAAGGAAGGCGTGCGTTGCGAACTTCTCACCATGACCGAAATCGGCAAAGTGTAAAGCGGCGTCTCAGAAAAAATCACGCGCTCGGCGCGTTCTTCGGTGTACATTACGCTACCGCACATCAAATCTATTTTCCCGAACTCGGCGTCGGCTAAAAGGGAAGTAAAATCTTCAACGCGATACTCAATCTCGTAGCCGTATTCTGCCGCAAATCTTTTTGAAATTTCAATATCAAAACCCGAAAGATTATCACCGGAATAAAACGTATAAGGCACCATCATTCCCGTTGTACCGGCAATTAATTTTTTCATTGCACCTTGAGGTTTTGGAATATCAGGAGGCAATTCGGTTTTGTGGTCGACGAACCAATACTTGTAGGCTTTTTCCAATGTGCCGTCAGCTTTTTTGGCGCGGAGAAATTCGTTTACTTCATTTTGCAAATTTTCCAAACCAGTTTTGGGAGAAATTGTCATGTGCAGATTAGTTTCACCGAGCGGCTGATCCAAAATTTTAAATTTATTCGGATGCTCTTCCAAAACACTGTCAAATGTCGCTCGCGTGAAAACTACGCCGTCAACTTGTTTTTTCTCAAGCGCGACGACCATATCACTCAAGGAAGGAAATTGTTTCTCGACAGCGTTGGGAAAAACTTTGCCGACATAAGGCTCGGACGCCGCACCGACCATCGCGCCTATTGTGTATCCCGGCTTATTCAAATCTTCCAATTCATTAAAGCTTGCGTCGTCTTTTGAGTTTGAACAACCGCCAACCGTCATCATGACAATCAGAATCAGCAATAAAAATTTTAACTTCGCCATGAAATTTATTCCTTCTTGCCCTTGAGGTCAGCCAAACTCTTTGACGCAAGCCCAGCCGTCGAGATTGTGCCCGCCGTCAAAATGAATTGGAAGGCGTCGGGCGGTGCCATGTTAAGATAAATCACGTCGGATCTTTTCACGAAAAGATTCATGCCCGCTGTCATGTTCATGCTCCACGGCATGTACACGCAAACATAATCGTCGCCGAGTTTTTCGCGAATGGGTTCGGGCACAGTCAACAGCATGAACGCCAAGACATACGCCCCTTGATACGGCACGAGCACAACGTTTTTAAACGCCGAATCCGACTCGAACAGTGCCTTAGTAACCTGCTTGACTGAGCCATAAATAAATTTCACGACGGGAATTTTGTCAATCAGCGCGTCGAACAGCTCAATGATTTTTTTTGAAAGGAAGTTGCCGCTCAAGACGCCGATTATCAAAATGCCCGTCATGACGATAACAAGCCCCATGCCCGGAAGGTGATTCGGCAAGACGTTTGTTATCATGCTTTCGGTCAAGTTGAACAACCAAATCACGACGAAAATTGTTATCGCGGGCGGCACGGCGACTAACAAGCCTCTGAAAAACGCGCTCGAAATTTTTTCCGTGAAAATTTTTTTCTCCTCGTCCATTTATTTGCGCTCCAAAATCATTTCAATAGCGTTGAGCACGTCGTCAATGTCGTTTTCTGTAATGACGAGCGGCGGCTGGAAGGCGAGGACATTTCTGCCGACACCGTTCTTGCCGACGATAAAACCGCGATTTTTAAGCTCCTCCAAAAGTTCGTCAAGCTCCCGGAAGGCGGGCGACTTGTCCGCGTGAACGAACTCCGCGCCGACCATTAGCCCGATACCTCGCACGTCGCCGATTATCGGGAATTTTTTTTGCAAAGTCTT
>JBGUYA010000080.1:0-19218 GCA_045118435.1 Quinella sp.
TGTCGAAGTCGCCGACTTGAAGAGCCTCGCGGACTTTGCTCGCGCTGATAATTTCTTCGCCAAGAACTTTACGCGGAATTTCGCAGAACTCAATCCCGTAGCGCGGCAGAATTCTTTTCATGGTCTCGTTGTATTGGCGGGTGACGTTATCGGTCGGCTCCTCGCCCGCAAAGCGTATCGTGATTCCGAGTTCGGGTGCAATTTCTTTCGCGAAAATCTCGACGTCTTCGCTCGAATCAACTTGCACGTCTTGCAGTTCGGCTTTGTTCAAGTAGCCGCTGAATGTCGTCTGCGAAATGATAAACTTGCCGCTCGGCAAAACTTCGACGTTCGGAAAATCTTTGACGCCTTGCCGCACAAGTTCAATCCTGTCTTTAAAGGGGAACTCGCTCCGATCTTCCTCGACAACGAAGATATAAAGCCGCGCAACCTTCGCCGCCGCGTACTCGACAAGATATTGATGACCAAGCGTGAAGGGGTTGCAATTCATGACGATTGCCCCGATTGGAAGTTTCTTCGCCCGCAAATTTTTCTTGTAAGTGTCAAGCTCCGCGCCGTAATAACTCTTTATGCCGCCCTGCTCGAATTGCGGCGGTATACCGTAGCGATGCGGTGGTTGACTGGGGGGGGCGGATTAAATTCGATGTCACGGAAGAAATTATTCTCTGTCAAAAAGTTGAAGTACTTCTCCGCCAAAATTTTATAACCGAGTTCGTTAACGTGACCTCTTACGCAATAAATTTCGCGAAAATCATTCGGGGCGTCGAAGGCGTTGCGGAGGTCAAGGAACGGTAAATTTTTTATCGCCACGCCGGCAATCGAAATAAAAATAATGTCGCCAGGCGCGGGTGTCAGCTTGTTGAGGTTGTAGAAAATATCTTGGTATCTGTGAAAATAACGTTGGCTTTCGTTCTCGACGCGGTAGGGCAGATTGTGTTCGTTGAGCATTTTCTGAAGGTAACTTGCAATCGTCTTGTCAAAAGGCGCGTTTACTCCGAAGTCGTGACACGTGCCAACAAAAAAAATTCTGTTCAAAAATTTTTCGGGCTGGCAGGCGGTCATGCGCTTGTTGTCTTTAATCATCATCAACGGGTGCTCGTCATCGCCCATAGTGGTTGAGCCGTCGGGGTTCGTTATAACCGGCGGAGCCTCCATAAGTTCCAAAACTTCTTCATTGCTGTAGCCGAATTTATCGAGAGGTGTTTTGACGTTGCCGCTTTTATTCGCGCGAAGAATTACACGCATTTGCTCAAGCAATTTAAGCTGTTTATAAAATTCCGCGCCGCCTTTGTATCGTCCGATAGACGGAAAATTTGTCAGGATCAATTTCACTTGCGGAAAACGTTGCAAGAAATTTAACAAAGGAATTTCGGCGTAAGTTTTGCGCAAAAAATAAGTCGTGAGTTCGGCGAAAGTGATAACCTTGCCACTAAGATTGACTTCTTGCATAGTAAGTAAAATAATCGCGTCGAAGTCGGCGGGATTTATCCCAGAAATATTTTTATAGTCAAGCGTCGCAAGAATGCTATAAACACTAAAAGTTATTTTATCGGCAGGCGAGTCGACAGAGGCGAACTGCGCGGTCAATCTTTTATCGTAGCGGAATTGAACGTAGACTTCCCAAACGAACAACTCGTACTTTTTCTCGGAGACGAGCAGCGGCTTTTTAATTCCGTTGTCAATGCAGTATTGCGGGAGCGTGTAGCCGCCCGTGAAACAGTCGCGCAGTTGAATTTAATATTTCTCGTCTTTTTCCATTGAAAGACCTCCTTCGCGGCGATTGTAGCAAAAATTTTAATGTGGTACAATACGCGGCATGGAAAAGAAATTGAAACTTTTAACTTACGGTTGCCAAATGAACGTCGCCGACTCGGAGCGCATGGTGGGATTGTTAGAAAAAATCGGCTACACTTTGACGGACGACGCCGACCGCGCAGATTTGATTCTAATCAATACGTGCTGTGTTCGCGCAACGGCGGAGGATAAAATTTTTGGGCAGATTGGGAGATTCAAGAGCCTCAAGCGAGAAAAACCCGCGCTGATTTTGGGCGTAGCGGGATGCATGGCGCAAAAGGAAGGAGAAAATTTAATCAAACGTGCGCCGCATATCGATTTCGTCTTGGGGACAGGTCAAAGCTCGGAAGTCGCCCGCGTCGTTCAGAGTATCGAACTTGAGCGGAAACATTTCGTCGACGTGTCAAATGTTAGTGGTCAGGAATCAGGAATCAGAGGTCAGGGATTTCCGCTACGCGGTGGGCAAGTTTCAACCTTCGTGCCGATAATGTACGGTTGCAATAATTTTTGCACCTATTGCATTGTGCCCTACGTTCGCGGTCGCGAAAGAAGTCGCAAGCCCGAAGAAATTTTTGCTGAAGTCAAGCAAGCTACCGCCGAAGGTTTTAAGGAAATTACTTTGCTGGGTCAGAACGTTAACAGCTACGCGGGCGGCATGACTTTTGCCGAACTTTTAACCGCCGTCGATAAAATTCACGGCGTCGAGCGGCTCCGTTTCATGACAAGTCACCCGAAAGATTTATCCGCCGAACTGATTGCGGCGATTGCGGGCGGCAAGCATATCTGCGAACATATTCATTTGCCTGTGCAATACGGCTCCGACAAAATTTTGCGGCGCATGAATCGTGTCTACACCGTCGAAAAATATTTGCGGCTTGTCGAGAAAATTCGCGCGGCTCTTCCGACCGTGAGCTTGACGACAGATTTAATAGTGGGCTTTCCGGGCGAGACCGACGAAGATTTTCAAGAGACGTTGGACTTTTTGCGAGCGGTTGAGTTCGACGCGGCATTTACTTTTATCTACTCGAAACGGAGCGGGACGCCCGCCGCAACTTTTGAAAATCAAATCGACGACGTGACCAAGCACCGCCGCCTTGAAGAACTTATGCGCGTTCAAAACGAGATAAGCCTTGCCAAAAATCTCGCGCTTGAAAATTCAACTGTTGAAGTTTTGGTTGAGGGCGCAAGCAAGACCGACGATAAAATTTTCACGGGGCGGACGCGCTCAAATAAACTCGTGCTGTTTGCTCACGGCGACGAACGCGCGGGCGACCTCGTTAACGTCAAAATCACTCAAGCGCAAACGTGGTTGCTCAAGGGCGAAATGATGTGACGTAAAAATGCAAGGGGACGCTCACAATTTCAGGCGGCGGCAAAGTTATCTTTGAAAACGTCAGCGCGAGCGATAACTTTAACATTAACGGCACGACTTATACCGTCAAGAACGGCAAGCTTAAATAAAAACTGCGCGGCAAAAAATTTATCCCGTCGACTCGGCGGGATTTTTTTCATAAGTAACAAGAAATTTTTTTCTCAAAGTTATTGCTTGTGAAAAATGATTATGATATATTAAACGGCGGTTATTGACGGTTGAGGATTTTTTTCGTCAAAGCCAATCAGACAGGTGGTAGATATGGAAGTAATATTGTCGGAGTGTTTAGGATTTTGCTACGGCGTCAAGCGGGCGATAAGAATTGCCGAAGAGCACGCGGATGGGAAAAGTTGTACTTTGGGACCTATAATCCATAATCCGCAAATGGTAGAACGACTGCGCTCAAAAGGTGTCGGCACAGTCGAAGATTTGACGGCGATAGAGGAGGGCACGATAATAATTCGCTCACACGGCGTGGGACCGCGAGTTTATGAAGAGGCAAAGGCAAAGGGATTGAAAGTCGTCGACGCGACTTGTCCGCACGTGAAGAAAGCGCAACTTTCTGCAAAAGAACTGACAAAGGAAGGGCGGCAGGTAGTCATAATCGGCGAAAAGAATCATCCCGAAGTAAAAAGTATCTTCGAGTGGTCGGGCAATCGGGCAACTATAATCGAGACGGAAGAGGACGCAAAAAATTTCGTGCCCGCGCCCAAGCTCGGAATAGTCTCCCAAACAACGGTGAGCGGCGAGAATTTTGTTAAGACAGTGGCGCATCTTTTGAGCAAGTCAAAGGACATAAGAATTTTGCGAACGATATGCACGGCGACGGATCAAAGACAGAAGGCGGCACTGGAGTTAGCGTCGAAAGTTGACGTCATGCTTGTAATCGGCGGACGAATCAGCGCGAACACGACGCGGCTCGCTCAACTTTGCGAAAAGAAATGCAAAACTTACCACATAGAAACAGCTCAGGAACTTTCACTTGACTGGTTAGAAAACGCCAACAAAGTTGGTATCACAGCCGGTGCCTCAACGCCGGACTGGATTATCGGGGAGGTTTATAAAAAGTGTCAGATGATTTGAAGAACGAAGAAATGGGTAATTGGTTGGAAGATTCGGAGAATTTTAAAGACCTTCAGCCTGGCATGGTGGTTGAAGGCACGGTTATTCAAGTCAACCGCGACGAAGCTTTTGTCGATATTGGCTACAAGCAGGAAATTCCGATTCCGAAGAAGGAACTCGCCTATCCGGAACCCGATTCGGCGGAAGACGTCGTCAAGAAGGGCGACAAGATTAAAGTTTATATTCAAAGTCTCGGCGGCGAAAACGGCGGCGTCCTTTCCAAGATCAAAGCCGATGCCGAAGTTGTTTGGGACGATTTGCGTGCGATTAAAGCACACAACGACGACCCCGAAGTTACGGAACTTGAGCCGGTCGACGCCAAGATTACGAACATCGTCAAAGGCGGCTTGACTGCCACCGTCAACGGTCTGCGCGGCTTTATTCCCGCGTCGCAAATGGAATTGCACTTCGTCAAGGATTTGAGCGGTTATATCGGGCAGACGGTCAAGGCGTTGCCGATTGAAATTGAGTCGCACAAACGCCGCCTTGTCCTCAGCCGCCGCCAACTTCTCGAACGTGAGCGCGAAATTAAACTGCAGGAAGTTTTCGGCAAGTTGCATGTCGGTGACACGATTACGGGTACGGTCAAGCGTCTTGTCGACTACGGCGCATTCATTGACGTGGGCGGCGTTGACGGGCTTGCGCATATCTCGGACCTTTCTTGGGAGCGCATTTCGCAACCTTCCGACGTGTTGCAAGTCGGGCAGGAAGTCGACGTTTTTGTCAAGGACATCAATCCCGATTCGCACAGAATTTCGCTGTCGATTAAGCAGACGCAACGCGACCCCTGGCTTGACAAAGCGGAGCAGTTCAAGGAAGGCGAACTTATCGAAGGCAAAATTGTCAAGCTCGCGAAGTTCGGCGCGTTCATGGAGATTGAGCCGGGCTTTGACGGCTTGATTCCTATGGGCGAACTCAGCGACCGCCGCATTGAGAATGCGGAAGAGGCTGTTCAAGTCGGCGACATTGTCAAGGTTAAAGTCCTGCGCATTGACCAAAAGCGCAAGCGTATTTCCCTGTCGATTAACCGTGCGCGTCGCGACAACAGCAACGCCAATTACAGACGCTATCAGCCCAAAGGCGAAGTCGAAGTTAATCCCGCAGAGTAATCGACATAAGAATAATCTTTAATTCGGCGATAAGTCATTCCTTTTTTGCAAGCGGAAGATTAATCGCCGCTTATTTTTTTGCAACTTCAACGCATGCAAAAAGCCCCGCTCCGCAATGGAACGAGGCTTTTTATTTCCGTAAACAGATTCAAGATTATTTGTCGAGGTGCGGACCGGCGGCGACGAGTGCTTTACCTGCCGCGTTGTATTCGTACTTCTTGAAGTTCTTGATAAAGCGGCTCGCCAAGTCTTCCGCCTTTTTATCCCACTCGGTCGGGTCGGCGTAAGTGTCGCGCGGGTCGAGGATATTGGTCGCGACGCCTTCAAGTTCGGTCGGGATTTCAAGGTCAAAGATAGGCAGTTTCTTAGTCGGAGCATTTTTAATCGCGCCGCCCAAGATTGCGTCGATAATGCCGCGCGTGTCCTTAATGGAAATGCGCTTGCCGGTGCCGTTCCAGCCCGTGTTGACGAGGTAAGCCTTCGCGCCGGATTTTTCCATACGCTTAACGAGTTCTTCGGCGTACTTGGTCGGGTGCAGTTCAAGGAAAGCTTGACCGAAGCACGCGCTGAAAGTCGGGGTCGGCTCGGTGATTCCGCGCTCAGTGCCTGCGAGTTTGGCAGTAAAGCCGCTCAAGAAGTAGTATTTGCATTGCTCGGAAGTGAGAATCGAGACGGGCGGCAGAACTCCGAAGGCGTCCGCGCTGAGGAAGATAACCGACTGCGCGGCGGGACCGTGACTGTCGGGGCGCACAATGTTTTTAATGTGATAAATCGGATAGCTGACGCGGGTATTTTCCGTGACGGACTTATCGGCGAAGTCAATCTTGCCGTCCTTGTCGACGGTGACATTTTCAAGGAGCGCGTCGCGGCGGATTGCGTTGTAAATATCCGGCTCGCTTTCCTTGTCGAGGTTGATAACTTTCGCGTAGCAACCGCCCTCAAAGTTGAAAACGCCGGTATCGTCCCAGCCGTGTTCGTCGTCGCCGATAAGAAGGCGTTTCGGGTCGGTCGAAAGGGTCGTTTTGCCCGTGCCGCTCAAGCCGAAGAATATCGCGGTGTTTTCGCCGTTCATGTCGGTATTCGCGGAGCAGTGCATTGCGGCGATACCTTTAAGCGGCATAAAAAAGTTTTGGACACTGAATTGTCCTTTTTTTAGCTCGCCTCCATACCAAGAACCTATCACGATTTGTTCTTTAGAAGTAAAATTGAAGACGATTGCAGTTTCGGAATTGAGACCGAGTTCTTTGTAATTTTCAACTTTGGCTTTCGACGCGGCGTAAACGATAAAGTCTGGCTCTTGGTCGAATTCGGCTTGAGTCTTCGGGCGGATAAACATATTGGTGACGAAATGGGCTTGCCACGCAACCGACATGATAAAACGTATCTTCATTCGGGTGTCAAGATGTGTGCCACAGAAACCGTCAACGACGAAAAGGCGTTTGCCGGAAAGTTCTTCCTGCGCGAGCTTTTTAAGGACGTTCCAAGTTTCGATCGAGCAAGGTTTATTGTCGTTCGGAAACTCTTTTGTCGTCCACCAGACAGAGGTTTCTTGACCTTCTTTTGTAAAGTCATCACGGACGATAAATTTGTCTTTAGGGCTACGGCCGGTGTATATGCCGGTCATGACGCTGACTGCACCGAGTTCGGTCTCAACGCCCTTTTCGTAGCCGGTAAGGTCGGGGCGAGTTTCTTCGTTGAACAAAACCTCGTAGCTGGGGTTGTAAATAACTTCTTTGACATCTTTAATGCCGTATTTTTCAAGGCTCATCATTGGCATAAGCTGTCTACCTCCAAAAATTTATTTCGACAATGATAAACTTTTGCGCCGCGATTGTCAAATGAAAATCTCGCGCGGTTTTTTGCAAAAAAATTTGATTCGCGTACGATTTTGTGTTAGACTAGTTTTGAAAATCAACCCAACACGTCGAAACGTGAACCAAAAGCATTTTCGTTGATTTTAATCGTTTCGGCTCGTATTGTCAAATTAAAAAGGAGAGATGTTTATGACAGTTGACCAAGCGAAGGAAATCTTGCTGGCGGCAGAGCTTGACCCGGCTGTATGCGAGGCTATCAACGTCTTGGCACCAGACCTAGAGTTTCAAAATTTGCCCAATGAAGAATGGCGCAACGTTGTCGGTTACGAGGGGCTTTATCAAGTCAGCAATCTCGGCAGAATTAAGTCACTTCAAAGAAAAAAGCCGAGAATCGTCAAACCGGACATCATTCACACAGGCTATCTGCGCGTTATGCTTTATAAGGACGGCAAAACTAAAAAACATTACACCCACGTTCTTGTAGCTAAATCGTTCATTCCAAATCCTGAGAACAAATCGGACGTGAATCATATTAACGGCATCAAAACCGATAATCGAGTTGAGAATCTTGAATGGGTTACACGCTCTGAAAACATTATTCACGCTTTCGCAAACGGTTTATCAAGAATCGGAACTAAACACGGCAAAGCAAAATTCACTGCCGATCAAGTTCGAGAAATTCGCCGCGACTGCATACCGGGCGACCCGGAACGTGGCTTTCGTGCCTTTGCCGAGAAATTTCATGTGACTCACAGGATAATTAGTGACGCCTATAATCACATTTCCTACAAAGACGTAAATTAAGCTCGTGACGTGCGCGGGCGCAAGAAAGCAACGACAAAAAATAACCCGCTCCAAAAATCGGAACGGGTTTTTTTGTTTCAAAATTATCTGCCACTCAAGAGCATGTTGTTCGCCGAAGAGCCGAGAACTTTATAACCGTGCGTCGAGAAGTTCGTTCTCCCGAAGTTGTTGTAGTCGCCACATTTCTTCGGAGGTTCGCTCAACTTAACGGTAGCAATGTCGCCGCGGTCATCAACGAACATTTCAATTCCGTTTTCGTCGGTGACTTTGTAATAGCGTGTCTCCTTTTTAGTGTCAGTTTTAAGATAGTAGAAAGGCAACTCGTAAGCTCCGCCGGAATTTTCGGCGTACTCGGTTTTTCTATATTCGTTGTTAAAATATCTGTAGCCGCCAAGTTCAAAGTCTTTATGCTCTTTGTTGTCCGCAAGCCGATGATATTCCTTTGCCACGACGAAACCGACAAATTGTTCTTGTGCGTCACCGATTACGACAACGGGACTGTTCGCCGCATAGAGGACGCCGCGCCACGCTTTTTTAAGATTCAAAATCACGGGCTTGGAGGCGCGAATGTCTTTGTCCGTCTCGTAGTATTCGGGACCGTCATAGAAAATGATAAACGGGCGATAATTTTCATTGGCGGCATTCTCGCAATTGGCGTTGATGATTATCTGATTGACGGAGTTCACGCCTATTTCTTTGTAATTGTGGAAAACACGGTCTGTATCATTTACTTTTTTTACATCAGGGTGATAGAGCATTGGCTCGCTTTCAATGCGCATCCACAAAACATCAATAGGATCTTTAGCGGGGTCGCGAACTTCATACGCGCCGTCGAAGTTAATGCTGGAGTGTATCCGCAATTTTTTTATTTCTGTCTCGCTTATGCCATTAGAAGTGTCCCATTTTTTATTGTTGAAACCTACATTGGTATAATCATCCAATGAAATATCCCAGTTTTGGGAGAGCCATTTGCCACTTAATTTAATTTCGGGTCTGAAGTCGCAGTTCAGCGAATCGACTCTTTTCCACGTGTAAGGATAACCAACATTACTGGTTTCCGTGATACCATTTTTGTAAGTTTTTCGTGCCCCTTTATGTTCGGGGTTGTAGGCTGAACTATTTGTGTCCTCATTTATTGAGGCTGACGTTGCTGCAACGCTACTGGTTTTTCCGTATTCATATATGGTATCGTTGCCGTCGTTGTCTGTGCGGAAAAGAACGTCGTCCAGAATCGTAATTGTCTGCGTCCGATAAAAGTCACCCGCCGTGTAGTGGTTATAAAAATCTTGGAAGTGATTCCAAGCCCCCTCATAAAACTCATATTCGAATCGATATTGAAACTCCGTAAGTTCTGTTTCTTCCCCTGTTTCTTCATTAACTTTATTAAAATTTGACAAATCATCTTTGTGTTTACTGTAATAAGCTTGCACTTCCCAGTTGCCGACGACCATATTTTCGTTCAAAATCTTTTCGATCACTTTTTGCTGATTTTCGTTGACAACAACGTCCTCAACTTTTTCGTCGTAGGTGACAGAGAGCGTATCGGGTATTTCGGGGTCGGGATTTTTGGAATCGCCATTAATAGCCGTCTTGCTGAGCAGGGCGACGGCGGTCACGGGCGCGGTCATGTCGTCGAACCAACCCGGCAAAAAGAAATGCCTTATCTCTTCCTTGAGCTTGACGACGTAATAAAGATTGTCGTCCTTAGTGTAAAGCCCTTCTTCCGTGCCGACTTCGCTTTTCGTCCACGAGTTGATTATATTATCTTTATTGCTAGAAAGATTTTTGGCAACGTACTCATTAGCAATGACGTTGGTCTTTTCAATCGCGTCCAACTCGTAGATAGTGTCGACTCTGTATTTGTTGCTGTCCTTAGCGGGATATTTGCCAACGAGCTTAATATTTTTGTAGTCGGAAAAAGATTCTTCTTTTCTGAGGGCATTGGCTCCCGCGACTGCCGCCGCATCCGCCGCATTTTGCAGGCGCGAAACGTTCAAATAGTACCAACCCAAGTCGAGCGTCACGCCGAGCATTAAGATAAATACCGGCATCATCAGTGCGAAAAGCAACGAGACTTGCCCGCGCCGATTAGATAAAAATTTGTTGCCGGATAATGCTTGGAATTTTCTTTGCAACATCTTAACCGACTCCTTTCGTAAGAGAAAATTTGAAATCCTTTTAATCGCCTCCTTACAACTGTTTACGTTCGTTTTATTAATCTAAATCCTCTTCCAAACTTTGGGCAATGTCAACTTATATTATAACACTAAGTTTATTAAAATCCTATGAAGCTTTTCAAGTCGCCCACTTCATGAGCAGTGATTCTTCTTCCTCCGCGCTCAGTTCGTTGCCTTGAATCATTTTCTGCGCGACCTCCTGCGACTTCGCGAACATTTCGATAAAGTTACAATCGTAAAGCTGATTGATGTCCGATAAAAGTTTCTCCGCCTCGTCGAAAGATTTTTGGTCAAGGTTGTTGAAGGCGCGGCGGTCGCAAATCAAGCCCATTGCCAAAAGACAAACGCTAATTTCAACTTGGGTCAAGTTGCGCGAGCGAATCACCTTGCACAAGTCGCTGATAATCTGTTCGCGCCTTATGCCGCAGTTAATCGGACGCCCGTCAATCTTACAGGCGACGCCCAACGCATGAGCCGAAATTTGTATGCCACTCGACACGCCCGACAAAACTTTGGCGCAATCCTTCTTGAACTCATAGTAAATCCAATCGACTTCAGTCTTGGTTATCGCGTGCGTGTAAAGATTAGCCATGCGGAATTTTTCGTTGTTGTGAAGGTTGACAAGTTGCGCAATGTCATCGTCGTCGCCGCACATTGACAAGGTATAGACACATTGAATCTTCGTGTTCATTTTCAATCCCGCCCTACCTAAAGTTATGCCGGGATTGTAAAGCTCCTCGTCAAGCTGATAAAGACAAAGCCGCGCAAGTCGCCTCTTTTGCATGGGCGACCACTCGCCGCCGATTTTCCGCGCAATTATCATGCAACGGAGCTTAAACGACTCCTCGCGCGTGTTCTTGGCGTCGTCAAGCATTTGCAATAAAGGTTCGGCAAATTCCTTGTGATTGCTTGCCGCAAGTATCGTGTTGACGTTGAGCTTGAGCGTCGCGGAGAATTTAACATTCTCGTCCTTACTGCGACGTCTGAAGGCATCGTCAACATTTCTGCACAGCGAACGAATTGTATTGAGTTGAGTTTTGGCATTGACGCGCCCGCCGTATCGCGCAATGAGTTTCGACTTGGGACCCTTCTCGACGCCCGTCGCGATTGAAATTGTCGCCGTGCCGTGATCCATAAGTTCAAGCCCGCGCTCGTCTCGGCAAGTTGCCGCGTCCATGCGAATAATTTTGTCCTCGTTCATAAAAATGCTGAACGTCACAAAAGTATCAGTCTTCGCCCGCGAATACTTTTCGGGGAACTCGATATTGCCCTTTGCGATAATTCGATAACTGCCGTCCGCCTCGCAACGCGCAATCGGTACGCTTATAACATTTTTGCCGGGCGGTAGGCGAAAGCCTGTGAATCTCTCGGAAGTGTAAGGCAACTCCTTGCCTGCGGGAATAATTTCTTCGTAGTTGCCGCCGAAGGTCACCAGATAAAAACTCTCGTTCAAAATGTTGCTACCGAACGTCACGCCAATTGAGCGGTCAGCGTCGCTGATTGTCCTGCGCGGGCGAATCGGTTGTTGAGAACTTTTTACAGAAGTTTGAACCTGCGCGGGAGTTTCTTCGGGCAATTCGTTTTGAACTTCGTCGGCAAGTTCCTTATCGTACTTGTGCAAAAAATAATGATAGACCGCCGCGCCGCGAGCAACTGCTTGGTCAGGGTCAAGCGCGACAATCGGTTCAAAGCCGAAAAACTTTTTGAGCCGATTGATAACCATGTAAAAGCGCGACATGCCGCCGTTCATAATCACTGCGTCGACTTTGACATTTTCCGTATCGAGCTTGACTGACGCCTTATTGAGCACGTCAAGAATCGGCAGGATAATATTTTTCTGCGAGCCGTATTTCTCGGTGATTGCCTTGAGATTTTTAAAGTCGTCAAAGTGAAGTTCCTCGCCCATAAAGCCGCGCCAAATTTCCTCCAACTGCGCGGCGGAAAAAGTATCGCTGTAGGCGTAACCTGTCGTGCCGATATTGCCGCCGACGGGAAAATCTTCTTCCTCGTCCCACCAACCCGAATTGTCGCCGCCGAAAGCGTCGCTCTTCTGTGCGCTGACCTCCAACTTTAAATTCTCGGCATGAACCAAAAGCTGACTCATGACGCTTTTCTCTTCGAGACGAATTTTCCTGACAATATCATCATGCGCCGCGTATTGCTTAACATAGTGATCAAACATGACCTTTGCCAAACACAAATCAAAATCGTCGCCGCCCAAAAGCGTATAACGATTGGTCGCAATGTCTTGAACCTTCAAAATTTCGGGCGCGTCCTCTCGGCGGGAAATTTCATGCAACGTAATGTCGAGAGTGCCGCCGCCCAAGTCGAAGACCATTACATTTTTTTTCGTGCTCAAGTCCAAAATCTGCGCGGCAATCTCGCCGTTGCGAACTTGATTTATAAAATCGTAAATGACGGCTCGCGGCTCGGATAAAAGAATTTGTCGCGGGGAGCCGTCCGCCTTCCTGATTTTTATTCCGGCAAGCTCGGCGGCTTTAAGCGTCGCTTGCCTCATGATAAAATCAAAATTCGCGGGCACCGTGATAACTGCGTCGTCAATCTTCTCAAGGTGATAAATCTTTGCGGCGTTGCGCAACATGTGTTCCAAAATTCTTGATGAGACTTGCGCGGGCGTTTTATCGGGGACATTGGAAGAAAGACCTTCGGCAAGCTCCTTTCCCATCTGACTTTTAATTGACTTGGCGACAAGATAAGGGCGAAGAGGATACCTACCTTTCGCGAAGTCGCCGACAATCGGCTGATAATTTTTTTCGTCGTTGTAGTAGACGCAACTTGGCAGAATCGGACTTTTCTTGAGAGTAAATTTCGCGCCTTGCCCCGCGTTGAACATGTCAACTGCTCTGTCAAGGTCAACAACTTTGCTGACAATATTTCCGTTCGGGCGGACGTTGAGCGTCGCCAGCACGGAATTTGTCGTGCCCAAGTCAATTCCTACGCATAAATCGTTATGCTCTTCTCCATTGATAATCATAGAAATTCCTCCCTTTGGTAATTTGGAATTTGCAATTAGGAATTAGGAATTAGGAATGAAAAAAATAATTTCAAATTCCTCATTCCACATTCCTAATTTCCTTAAGTCGCGGACGCGCAATCTGTACGTCTTTATTTTTATAAACCCAGCCGGGCGAAAGAACTTTGACGCGCTTAACTTCAGTGGTGTTGAGGAAGGGCGAGCCTTCATAGTCGCAACTCTCTATCTCGTCAAAGCGCATGTCTTGCACGGAGCCGGGTTTCAAAATCGGGTTGATCTCGCTGTCGCGAATGAACTGCGCAAATCTGTCAATCAAAATAAACAAGCCGCTGATTTCGGGCGGGAGCTGAACTTTTTCCTTGCGAAGTTGACGAACGCCATTACGCGCACTCAAAACCGTATCGAGTATGCAACCGTACTTCTCCGAATTCAAGCGCGAGAAAAATTCAACCAAATCATCTTGATGACTTTCCTTAATGCGGGCGTCGAACTCGTCCTGCAAATCTTTAAGCATCATATCAGAGCGATTCAACATGTTTTCTAAAAGCTCAATCTTTTCCTGCTGTGAATCCTTTTTATCGCCCTTAGCATTTTTGGGCTTGAGGCAAATATTGCGGAGAAAATCGCTCGCCTCTCCGAGCAGATGTTTCATGTAGACATTGCCGAATTTGTCGACAGACTCGGCGTCGGTGCCGCTGTCAAGTTCGGGGTGGCGCACATACAGCATAAGACACGCAATGCGCTCCTGAATTTTATAGCGGTCGTCGTCGCGCGTCTGAATAACTTTATTGCGCAACGCCACATAGTTATCGTAATCCTTTTGCTTGTGCGATTCGAGAGCTTTTGCAAAAGCCTCAACGGCATCTTCCGCCCAATTAATCAGCTCGGCGCGTTTAGCCTGGTAGCTCAGACGATTTGCCTTGAGAATGCGAATAATGTTGTCGTTGCCAAGATAAGTGCCGTAGCGTTCGTTCATCTCGTCGGCGCAACGGCGCGGGTCGAGATTTTTAATCTCGCAGAAAAGTTTGAGGACGCGATTTTCCAAAATGTAATCGTCAAAAGAAGAACTGTCCGAAAGATTTTTATTCTTGCGCTCAACGGCTTTATGAAGGTTCTCGATAAATCTTTTAACAATGGGGTCGTCGATGTTTATCATTACAATTCCTCCTTGTCAAAGCTCAAAAGGCTCGCAGGTATTTGGGAAAATGAAACTCGTCTTTGAGTCGGGGTCGTTCATCAAAACTTGCTCAAGAGTGGTGCCGGCGTGGAAAATTTTATCGGGCGGGCTGTGAACTACGACGCAAGTCTTCGGATTGACGCGGCGAACAAATTCAACGGTCGCGGCAAAATCGTCGTGCAGTGAAAAATCGCCGTTCAAAATTTCCAAGCCCGAATGCAACGGCGGCGGTTGCGTCGATAAAATCACGCAAGGACCGCGCGGCATAAAGTTTAGCGAATGATTCTGCTCGCTCATTATCGGAATATGCAGGTTTTCAAAGCGGTGAACGATTTTCATAACGCGGTTGTCGATAAGAATTTCGGCGGTTGGCAGGAACTTGTTTATTAGCGTTATCAGCTCAACGCCCTTGCTAATCTGCGTGACTTGGCAATAAACGGATTTGCCGCGTCGCATTGCGTAATGGATTTTGTTCAGAATTCTTTTCAAAGCGGAGTCGCTGTCGCCGAAGCGTCGATAATTGGAATGCCGCGCGTGAAGTCCGCAGAGAATCAGAATATCAATCTTGACGTCGGGAAGAAATGCCGCGCCGACAAGTTGCGTCGGGAAAGTCGAGTAATCGCCCGTGTACAAAATATTTTTCCCGCGAAAGTTTATCAGCGTCATCATTGCGCCGGGAATATGTCCCGCTTGGTGAAAGCTCACGCGGAGACGCGGCAAAGGAATTTTCTGCAGGAAGGCGACGCTCGAAATATTTTCTTCAATGCGCGTGAACCGCTCTTCCAACTGCGCGGATAAAATTTCTCGCGTCAAGTCGGTCATGTAGACGACGGCGCGGGGATTTAATTCCAAGAAGTCGGGGAGCGCGGCTGAGTGATCCAAATGCGCGTGCGATAAAAAAATGTGCGACACTTGATGAAAATCTTGCAGGTATGGCGTTTCAAGAAGTGCAGAAAATTTTGGTGTGAATCTTATTCCGCGCGTCGAACCGCAACCGCAATCAAGTAACAAATTATTTTCGCCGAGTTTCAGAAAGTAGCAACTCGCCCCAACCTCCTGCGCTCCGCCAAGCGGCATGAAGATTATTTTCCCGCCTGTCACTCCAAACACCTCCGCGCATATGATAGCAAAAAAACTTTCGACACGCAAAAAACTTTCTGATATAATGGCAAAAAATTTTTGGAGAGTGATTAAAATGTTTGGAATTGGCGTTCCCGAACTCGTTTTAATTTTGATTATCGGCTTGGTTGTCTTCGGTCCCGGCAAATTGCCCGGCGTCGGCAAGGCTCTCGGTCAGAGCATTAAAGAATTCAAACAGGCGAATTCCGACGACCCCAAAACCATTGACGTTGAGCAAAAGAAAATCGACGCGGAGAAAAAATGAGCGAGTCCGATAAAAATCCCGCGCAGGAAGTTCCGCCCGAAGACGACGGCACAATGTCTTTGACGGCGCACCTTGAGGAACTTCGCTCACGAATAATAAAATCGTTGCTCGGCATCGCCGTCGGAAGTTGTATCGCGTGGTTTTTCCTCGACGAAATTACAAATTGGATGGTCGCGCCCGTCGGCAAGCTTTATTACATGAAACCCGGCGAGGCGTTTTTTACGTACCTCAAAATCGACATTACGGCGGGATTTCTGATTGCCCTGCCGATAATTTTTTATCATGCGTGGAAATTTTTCCTGCCCGCACTCACGAGGGGCGAACGCGCCGTTTTGGGCTTGCTCGTGCCGACGTCGGTCATTTTATTTTTTATTGGGCTGGCGTTTTCGTTCTTCTTTATCATGCCGACCGCACTAAAATTTTTTATGGGCTTTGGCGAGGAAAGCGAACAACTTCAAGTCATGTTTTCATTCGGAAACTATTTTGACTTCGTGATAATGTTCGTGTTGCCGTTCGGGTTTGTGTTCGAGTTGCCACTGATAATTATTGTGCTCGGCAAGCTTGGAATTTTAACGAGTGAATGGCTCGGCAAGTATCGCCGCTATGTATTTTTCTTTTCGTTTGTAGTTGGCGCGTTGGTCACTTCACCCGACATTTTTACGCAAGTCGCCGTCGCTATCCCCGTCGTCATGCTTTACGAAGTCGGCTATCTCGTTGTTAAATATATTTTGAGGCGATAAAAAAAACGCCTGCGCGGCGGTGGATAAAAAACTTTTTTAACCGGCTGTCTTAACTGGATTGTTGTCGGCGTCGTATTTTTCCTTGTCAAAGCAAACATAAGAGACAAATGAACCTTCCGGGTAATCGGTAAGGTCAATGTCGACAATTTTCGAAGGTTCAGGATAATCTTTCTCGTCTACGTCGTCAAGCGTGAGACCGATTGCATCTTGCGCCATGCACATGCATTCGGAAATGTCATTGCCACAACTGAAGCACGATGGAAAATCAGGGAAGAAAAGTTCATAGCCCGCAATGTCTTCGCCCGGCGGGCAAAAAATCACCGGATAATAGTATTTCATAATCGCACCCCCCTTTTAATAATCGATTTTCAAACCGAGTTGTTGATAAATTTTTTTGACGAAATATTTTTGCATATCCTTGTTTGAGTTATACACAACGTGAAACTTTTTGTCAAATTAAAATTAAAGGAGATGATTCATTGGCTTATAAAGATTTGCGAGAGTTCATTGACGCGCTGGAGGAAAGGAATTTGCTAAAGCGGATAAAAGTTCCGGTCAGTGCGGAGCTTGAGATAACCGAGATAACCGACCGCGTTTCAAAGTTCAAAGACAGTCGAAACGTCGCACTGCTGTTTGAAAATGTTCGCGGCTACGACATGCCCGTTTTGATTAATGCGTTCGGTAGTTATGAGCGAATGGCTCTTGCGCTGGGTGTGGAAAAGTTGGACGATGCGGCGGACGACATCCGCGAGATTATGAAGTTGCCCTATCTGTCTTTTAAAAATCGCTCTAATATTTTTTCTATCGTCTCGACCGCGCACAAGGCAATCAACTTTCCGAAGTACGTCAAGAACGCACCCTGCCAAGAAGTCGTCGAAGTCAATCCGTCGCTCGATAAAATTCCGATTTTGAAGTGCTGGCCAAAGGACGGCGGAGCTTTTATAACTTTGCCGCTCGTTTTTACCAAAAACCCCGCGACTGGCAAGCGCAACGTCGGCATGTACCGCCTGCAAAAGTTCGACGCGCGCACAACCGGTATGCATTGGCACATTCACAAGAACGGCGCGGAAAATTTCAGAGCCGCGCAGGTTTTGGGCGAAAATAAAATCGAGGCGGCCGTTGCAATCGGCACTGACCCCGTTGTCACATACGCCGCGACTGCGCCCTTGCCCCGCGACGTTGATGAAATGGTTTTCGCGGGCTTCTTGCGTAAAAAATCCGTCGAGTTGACCAAGTGCAAGACTGTTGACCTTGAAGTCCCTGCGACCGCCGAAATTATTTTGGAAGGTTACGTTTCGACTGACGAACTGCGCCGCGAAGGACCTTTTGGCGACCACACGGGCTATTACTCGCTCGCCGACGATTATCCCGTTTTTCACGTCACTTGCATTACGCACAGGAAAAATCCGATTTACTTCGCGACGGTCGTGGGTAAGCCGCCAATGGAAGATTGTTATATGGCGAAGGCGACCGAAAGAATTTTCCTGCCGCTCCTGCAACAGCTCCTGCCCGAAATTATCGATATTAACATGCCGCTTGAAGGCGTCTTTCATGATTGCGTTATCGTCTCGATAAAAAAACAATTCCCCATGCACGCGCGGAAGGTCATGCACGCGCTGTGGGGCTTGGGGCAAATGATGAATGTCAAAATGATTGTCGTCGTCGATTCGCATGTCAATGTTCAAGATTTAAGCGAGGTTGCTTGGCGCGTCTTCAATAACATTGACGCCGAACACGATTTGGAAATTGTTCACGGACCGCTTGACGTTTTGGATCACTCGTCGCCGTTTGCAAAGTGGGGCGCGAAGCTCGGCATTGACGCAACCAAAACTTGGGCGGAAGAAGGTCACCTGCGCGAGTGGCCTGACGAAATCGAAATGTCTTCCGCCGTCAAAGCCCGCGTCGATTCAATCTGGAACTCGTTAGGCTTAAATTAACTTAATTACGCGAAGTGATTCAGCATTGCGCCGACTGAATCAAAAACTTTCGACGCCTCGCGCTTGACGAACTCTTTAGCCGTCGCGACCGTGTAGCCGTTAAAGTGTCCTATCATCGGCAAATCGTTTGACTCGTCGCCGATAACGAAAACCTCCGCGTTCCAATTCCTGACGCGCAAAAGATTTTCGACGCCTTGAGCTTTATTAACGCCCGCCGCCACTATGTCGAGGCTGTGGGTATTTTTTTGCGCGAAAATCAGCTCGCCGAACTTTTTATTGAGCATATTAGCCGCCGCTTGCGTTGCCTCTGGGCTTTCAAAGTCGAGTGCCAGCTGATTTATCTTGCCGAGCGTCTCAATCTGCGCGGGGTCGATTATTTCTACTGGAAAATTCCAGTTGTCTTTCTCGCGAAGTACCCACGAGTTTGGCTTGACGTTCGCGCAGAAAACTTTTTCCGCCGTCTCGAACGCGAAGTGCATACTTTTTGCCGCGAACGGCTCATTTATTATTTCCAACAGAATTTTTTTTTGCAATTCCGTCTCGAAAATTATTTTTCCGCCGCCGTCATGAATTATCGCGCCGTTACAGCAAATCGCGAAGTCTATTGCCAAGTCGAACTCTTTTAAATGCTCCGTCAGCATGGTGTACGCGCGCCCCGTCACGATTCCGAATTTATTTCCCGCCGCCCGCCAATTTCTTATCGCCGAGATATTTTCTGCGGATACTTGCTGATTTATGAACAGCGTCCCGTCGAAGTCACTCGCCGCTACCTTAAATGCCTTTTCATTCCACA
>JBGUYA010000081.1:0-6409 GCA_045118435.1 Quinella sp.
ACCGCTACGCGGAGTATTAGTGACAGGATATTCAGGACTTATTTTGGGCGTCCTGTCCTTGTTCACAAAAACAGCTTTCAAGCCATATAATAAAAGAAAAGACATAAGCCATTCTTTAGTAAAAGAAGTTTGAAAAGGTAAAAGCTTATGTCTGACGTATTGTATAAAAGCCGTAATCAAAATTTCTAATTGCTTTCTTCGGCGGTTTGAGCCTGCGCGGCGACCGCCTCAGCTTCTGCGGCGGCTTTTGCGGCTTCTTCAGCGGCTTTCTTAGCCTCGTACTCCGCAATCATTTCGGGCGTGCGATAATCCTTGTGCGGCTCCAACTCCGCAAGCTGATAAAGGAAAATGTATTCCTTCGGCTTGTAGATAATGCTCGCAAGCCCGCGCACTTTGTACTTGAAATTGCGCTCGGCGTCGGGGTCGTCTATGTTGTCGCGATATTCATTGAGCAAATTAATCATCGTCAAGAACGGCGCGGGCTGATTCTTCCGTACATAAACCAAATTATCAAACGTGAAGAACTCAACCAGGCTGAAGAATTTTTCCATTAGCTTAAAATATTTCTCCAACTTGTCGGCGGGCGCACCTTGCTCCTTGAGCTGTTTATAGCCGTCTTTCCACGCGAAGAAATTTTCAATCGCCGCGCCAATTAATTCCTTGTACTCTTTATAAAAATCGACGTGGAAAATGACACTGCGAATGCTGTAGGAAACCGCCTCCGCAAGCGCGTTGAACGGCATCGGAATTTTCGTTTCCAACATGCTGTCGGGGTTCGTGAGGTAATCGACAAAGCTCATGTGCTCGCAGTAAGCCTTCTTGCGCTCGGCGTACATTTTCAGTTCGTAAAGATTGTCATTAACTTTGCCCATGCCGTGACCGAACCTAAAGAACATGAACCGTTGTTGCGTCTCGAACTTCTGATTTTCTTCGTCGGTGAAAATTTCCTGCGGCTCGTAATTCAAGCCGATGGGCTTAACGAACTCGCGCATTTCCGCCAAAAGCTCTCTGTTTTTCAGGCCGTAGTCCTGCAAAAGCTTGTAGCCTTTGGTCGTGAGTTTGTTGACGGCTTGCCAGTAGCAAATGGGCGAAATGTCGGGGGCTTCAATGATAATGTCCTGCATGAGTTGCCAAGTATCCATGCTACGCGTGAGCTTGGCTTTCTTCCTGCGCTTGCCGGTCGGAACGTATTTGCTGATAAAATCATTGCCGGCGGTGATTGCGGAGGCGTAAACGGCTTTGGTCATTTCGTCGGCGTCGCCGTCCGACATGAACGGCACAGGTTGCCCTTTGAACTCCTCAAGCTCTGCAAGCTCTGGGTCGACTTCCTCGCCTTGCGGCTTTTTATTTTTCTTCTTTTTCTTTTTGCCCTGCGCGGGAGCCGCGTCTTTTTGGTCGGCGGGCGCAGGAGTTGCGGGCGCGGCTTGTTCTGCGACGGGTTGCGGCTTGGGTTGCGGTTGCGGCTCAGGTTCGGGCGGCGGCGGCGCGAAGAGTTTTTCCTTCAAAAGGTTGTAAGTGTCTTCGGTGACCGCGCTGAGACGATTGGAAACTTTGATTCCCTGCCCCGTCAAGAAGTCGATGATTTTTTTCTCCTCGCACTCGAATTCCTTTGCAAGTTGATAAATCCTTTTCATTGCCAATTAAAATCACACTCCCAATAAATTTATCTGTAAAAAAAAATCCTGCTATTTTCCGCGCCGAAGTTGCTCAAGCTTGGCGAACGCGTCTGCGCCAATTCTATCCGCTACTTCGTTGCGCCGAACCGGTAACGTTACATTGCCGAGATATTCCTTGCGCAAATGTTGCTTGGCTCGCTTGACCGCCCGATAAAATTCCTGCGAAGGATGCCGATATGCTCCCGCGCCCAAAATCACGGTCTCAATCGCCGCGTCCGAACTTACAACGTGAACTTCGCGACGCTTGCGAACTTCTTCATAAGAAATGCGCTCAATCACGCTGTCAGCCGTTTCGTTAAAGCCGCTGTAGATAACTCGGAAAAAATCATCGTAAATTTCCTTGCGCTCGTCGTCCTCGCTACGTGCGGCATCGAAGACTAGAGTTATCTCGAATTTTTCATACGCGCCGTACTCGTGAAGATTGCGAATCAAACTTTCACGAGCCGTCGCCAAATCCTCTGTGTTAATTTCCTGCCAAACATAAATCAGATTGTAGCCGTCAACCAGGTAATGCGGTCGCTTCCTCGTCATGGTCTTTGTCTCTGGGAAAAAATTTCATACAGCAACACCGCGCCCGCCGCCGATGCATTGAGCGAATTGATTTTGCCGACCATTGGGATTTTTATCAGCAAGTCGCAACTTTCGCGCGTCAATCGCCGCATGCCCTTGCCTTCGCTCCCGATTATCAAAACTATTCCGCCCGTCAAATCCGCCGCGTTGAAATTTACTTCCGCGCTCATGTCCGAGCCGACTATTTTTAGCCCTAGCCCGCGCAGATTTTTAAGCGTCTGTGCGACGTTGACGACCTGCGCAACTTTGACGTACTCCGCCGCGCCCGCCGACGTCTTGAAGACTGTCGCATTGAGCCGAACGCTCCGCCGCTTTGGAATTATCACGCCGTGCACTCCGACTGCCTCCGCTGTACGAAGTATCGCGCCGAAGTTTTGCGGGTCTTCCAACTCGTCAAGCAGGATTATGAACGGCAATTCATTTTTACTTTCGGCAAGCTCCAAAATTTCTTCGAGCGTCGAATAATTTACGATTGCCGCCTCCGCCGCAATGCCTTGATGTCGTCCGTTGCAAAGCTTATCGAGTTTTTCTCGGCTTGTAAATTCTACAACAACCCCTGCCGTTTTGGCAAGTGCTAAAATTTTTTGTATTGAGCCGTCGCGTGCGCCCTCCGCTATGAAAAGTTTGTTGACGCTCCGCCCAGACTTCAACAGCTCCATGACCGCGTTGCGCCCGAAAATTAAATCTTCCACGTTATCGCCTCACTTCGGCGTCGCGACAAGCCAAGCCTGATTGCGCTCGTCCTGCGGCAAAATGTTATGGTCAAACCACATCCAATAAAAACGGTCGAAACTGCCAAAGCTGTAGCCGTCCTGCGCGTCGTCGGTTGTATCGTAAGGCTCGGCGAAAATCAACACGTCGTCATCAAGCTCCGCCGTCTTCAACGAATCATAGCCGATTATAACGCGCCAATGCCCGCCCCATTCTACGTTCTCGACGATAATCGGATTGCCCGCCGCAAGATTTTTCACGACGAACTTTTGAAACTCAACCTCGTCCATGTGCGGCGTGTCGAAAGTGCTTTGAACTTTCCAGCCGATACTTTTGAAAAATTTAACCATGTTGCCGAGACTTGTCCCGACTTTCGGTTTAGTCTCCATTAACTTAGTAAGCGTCGCCTCGTCGAAGTCGTTGTTATTGAAAAACTTTAAAACGGTCAGCGCGGCGGCGGGTCCGCAACTGAATTCAGTCGTCTGCTGATAGGTCGGGTAGTGCGGCAAAATGATTCGGTCGCCCGTCGAAGTCATGTTGTAAAAGTCAATGTGCGGGTAGTAAATCGAATCGGCGGGATTATTTTCGGCGCAAGCATTGCTGATAAGCAAAGCCGTTGCCAACGTCGCAGCGATTAAAAATTTTTTCATAATTTCATCTCCTTGAACGCGGCGACAAATGCCAACTCGCAAATTTCGTTGAGCCGCTCAAAATTTTTTCTCAAGTACAAATCGCCAAGCAACGCCTCAAAGCCCGTGCTCGCGTGATACTCCGCAACAGTCGCTTTGCGCGGCGCGTGACTTGTCGCATTTCTCCCGCGTCGAAAAATATCACGCTCGCCGTCTGTCAATGAACTTTCTATCGCAGAATAACTTTTCGCCTGCGCGGGTGCCGAAACTATTTCCGCGCTCAAGTCGTGCAAGCGCGTAACGTTGTGCGTGACCTCCAAAAGCCGTGTCCTAATGTACAAGTGAAAGTAGGCGTCGCCGATATGCGCCAAAACCAGCGGCGACAAGGTTTTAATTTCTTCAACAGAAGAACGCGAATTCATTACGCATTGCGCATTACGCATTACGAATTGCCTTCCATACTGCGCCTTGAGGTGTGTCCTCGACGACAATGCCCGCCGCCTTGAGTTCGTCGCGAATTTTATCTGCCGTCTTCCAATTTTTAGCGGCGCGTGCCTCTTGCCTAAGCGATAAAATTATTTTCATGAGCGCGTTAATCAGTTCCGGCTCGTCGGATTTTTTCTCCGCCTCTTCAACGGGTACCGGTTGCTCGAACAGTCCGATTATCTCAGCCATTTCTAAATAAATGTCGCGAACGCGCAGGATTATATCGCCGTCGTTTGTCACCGGCAAAATTTCGCCCGCCGCGAATCCTCTGTGATAGTCGCCGATTTCCTTTGCCAACTCGAACATGAAAGTTATCGCAAGCGCGGTGTTGAAGTCGTCTTCCATTGCCGCATAGAAATTCGCAAGCAGTCGCTCGCCTTCCTCGACAAGCCCGCCCGCTTGGCTGACCGTTATCGCAAAATTTTTCTCGCCCTTGTCCTTGACGAACTCGCCCGCATGTATCAGCCGCGCCAACTCGTCCAGTTGCCAATATGCCTTCGCGAGTTTGCCGAAAAATTCCTGCGCCTCAATAACTCGCGCCTCGTTGAACTCAAGCGGATTGCGGTAATGCGTCTGCAACAAAAGCAACCTAATGACTTCGCCGGGATATTTTGATAAAACTTCTTCGACTGTGAAAAAGCCCTTGTTCTTCTTGACCATTTCTTTATTCGACTTGCTGAGCTTTTCGTTGCCGTCGGTGATAAAGCCGTTGTGAATCCAGTACTGCGCGAAGGAATTTTCATCGCCAAGATACGCCTGCGACTGCGCGATTTCGTTTTCATGGTGAGGGAAAATCAAATCGGAGCCGCCGCCGTGAAAATCAAACTTCTCTCCCAAAAATTTTAACGACATTGTGGAGCACTCGATATGCCAGCCAGGTCGACCTTTGCCCCAAGCACTTTCCCAAAACGGCTCGCCGGGCTTCGCCGCCTTCCACAGTGCAAAATCCATTGGGTGACGCTTGCGATTGTCAACTTCAACGCGTGCCCCCGCCATCATGTCGGATAATTTGCGCCCGCTCAACTTGCCATAGCTTTTATCAGCCTCGACGCTATAGAAAACGTCGCCATTTTCCAAAACGTAGGCAAAGCCCTTATCGACGAGCCGCTGAATCATCTCGATAATATCTTGCATTGTCTCGGAAACTTTCGGATAAAAATCTGCGCGGCGAACGTTGAGCGCGTCCATACTTTTAAAATAAACGTTGATATTTTTTTCGGAAATTTCCTTCCAGGTGACGCCCGCCTCATTTGCCGCCTTGATAATCTTGTCGTCGACGTCAGTGAAGTTTTGAACGTAGCGCACCGTGTAGCCCAACTTTTTAAAAAGGCGACGAATCGCGTCCCAAATTACGAAGGGGCGAGCGTTGCCGATATGGGGCGCGTTGTAGGGCGTGACGCCACAGCAGTAAATGCTGACCTCGTTTTTCTTGAGCGGCTTGAAAATTTCCTTCGTGCGGCTCAGCGTGTTGAAGACTTTAATCATGTGCAATCACTCCTTTAAATTTTCGTCGAATCACGACGTTAATATCAGTAAGCAAGTCCATGTTTTTCCGCCAACCTTTCTCCGCGCCAATATGCCATGTCTTTCGTCGGGTCAACCAAACCTTTCAAGCAACCCTCAAGTTTGTTAAGTGCCGCCTCGATTTCTTCGGGCGTCATTTTTTTGCGCTCCACGACGGGCTCGGCGGGCGCGACGGTGACTTTCACGCGCTGATTGTCGGCGTAGTCGGCAGGTCGATTATTCCTTTCAAATCGCCCGCGTTCATTTCTTTGCGTACAGTTTTCATTTTGCTCACCCCTTCCTTTGATTCAAGAATTATCGCACAAAAATTTTCAATCGGCAAGTTGCGCCTTCGGCGATTTTGATTTAAACTTTGGCAAGATTTTTTTGAAGGGAAGATTGATTTTGATTGAGAAAATTTCGCGCAGAGACTTTATAAAGACAGCCGCCTTAACGACTTTTTCTTTGACAACGATGAACTTTCTCGACGCTCACGCCGCCGAGCCTTTCCAAGTTCGGACGCGGCAGGGAATTTATAACGGCTTTGTTGACGAGCGCGGCGTCAAAACTTGGTTGGGCATTCCCTACGCCAAACCGCCCGTCGGAAATTTACGTTGGCGTGCGCCCGAACCTTTAAAGACGAGCAATAAAACTTTTGACGCAAAAAAAATCGGTTACTCGCCCATGCAAGCAAAAGACTTGACGGAAGCCGCCTCGCTTATGTCGCAGAGTGAAAATTGTTTGACGCTCAACATTTGGACGCGCGGCGCGAAGAATAATTTGCCCGTCATGGTTTTCATACCGGGCGGCGGATTCGTTGGCGGCGGCACAGGC
>JBGUYA010000082.1:0-26436 GCA_045118435.1 Quinella sp.
ACCGCTACGCGGAGTATTAGTGACAGGATATTCAGGACTTATTTTGGGCGTCCTGTCCTTGTTCACAAAAACAGCTTTCAAGCCATACAGTAGCCATAAGACATCCGCCTCTAAAAAGATTTGAATAAATATAAAAAGAAAAATCCCCATGTCAATACGTGGGGAAAATTTTTTTCAAGCTCAAAGCATTGATTGCCCGAAGTAAATCACACAGCCGATTATCAGAATGAACGGCAGATAAACTTTGACGGCGAACTTCATCAGCTGACCTTCGACGCCGAACGCGCCGACCGCCGCCGCGCCTATCGCTATCGATTGAGGAGAAATTATTTTGCCGACGCATGAACCTGTTGCATTTGCCGCCGCTATCCAAGCTTGTGCGTCGTAATCAAGACCGATTGCAACGGCAGAATCGACTTGCAACTTGCTGAGAAGGACACAGCTTGAAGTTGCCGAGCCGGTGATAAACGCGCCGATTGAGCCGATAAGCGGCGAGATAAACGGATAAAGCGTGCCCGTCGCCGCGACCGTCGTCGTCGCAACCGCCATAGTCATGCCGCTGTAGCCCATGATTCGCGCAGTGGCAATGATCGTGATAATCGTTATGAACGTCGGAATCAGCGTTTTCACCGTGCGCGAGAGGACTTTAACCATATCAGAGATAGCCGCGCCGTTAATCAAGCCGCTAAGCACTGCCGAGATAAAAATAATCGTCGGCGTCGTTATCCATTGGAAAGTTGTCGGGGCGGCGTTTTCGCCCGTGTAAATCATAACTTTTGTGTTGACAGTTTTAAGAACGTCGGCAACGGCGGGAATGGAAGTGCCAATCAGGAAGATAAAGATAAGAATGAAGACGAGCCAAGCGCGAACCGCCTCGCCGGGAGTTATGGAAAAGTTTTCGTCGTAGTCGTCAATCTCGTATTCTGGATCTTTTATCGGAAATTTCTTGGCGTAGATAACCAAAGCACTCATTGAGCAGACGGCACCGGCTATTCCTGCCAAAGACGCGCCCAAAGTCGCGGCGGCTGCCAATGACGGCAAGCAAAATGCAAAGCCGCCGACCAAACACGCGGGAATCAAAGCTTTAAGAGCCTTAAAGCCGCCGAAGGCAAGTATCATGATAAACGGCATGAGCACCATCATTGAGCTGAGTTGTACTGCCGTATACGTAGCGATTTGCAACGGGTCAAAGTTCGTGAGCTTTGCAAGCGTCGTGAGCGGCAAGCCAACTGAGCCGTATGAACTCATTGCGGCATTTGACAGCAAACTGACGATAACCGCGCTTACAGGTTGAACGCCGACTGCAACCAACATGCTCGCGCCGATTGCGACCGCCGTTCCGAAACCCGACATACATTCCAAAAAGCCGCCGAAGCCCCACGCGATAATCAGTATGAGCATTCGCTTATCAGTGCTGACGGAGCTGAGCATGTCTTTGATTTTGTCCATGCCGCCCGTGTGCACTGTCAAGTTGTAAGCGAATATCGCCGAGACAATGACGCCCAAGATCGGCCACACTGCCATTGCCGCGCCTTCAAGTGTGCCCGTCGCGACGTCGTTTAGCGGCATGTCAAAGAATTGGCTCGCCATAATGATTGAGATAATCAGCGCGACCGGGCAAGCCTTCCACGCCGGCATTTTCAAAACGCTCAGCGCGACGATTAGCCATAGAATTGGTGCTAACCCTTGAATAAACAATCTCCTCAACCCCTTCTGTCAATGCGTAATTCGTAATGCGCAATGCGTAATGTTCAGTTGCGCTAAAATGTTTTGTATATCGTCGGGCATTGGAGCCGTGAATTGCATTGGCTCCTTTGTCGTCGGGTGAATCAGCTTGAGAGTGTGCGAGTGCAACGCCTGCCCCTTTATGTCGAAAGGATTTTTCCGCGAAGTATATTTCTCGTCGCCCAAAAGCGGATGCCCGATTGCCGCCATGTGCACGCGGATTTGATGCGTCCTGCCCGTTTGGAGCTTGCATTCGACATATGTAAAATTTTCAAATCGCTTAAGGACTTTGAACTCGGTAACGGCGGGCTTGCCGCCCTCAACAATCGCCATTTTCTTTCTATCGAGTTTGTCGCGCCCGATTGCACCGCTGATAATCCCCGCGTTGTCTTTCAAAACGCCGTGCACAATCGCCCGATAAGTCCGCGTCGCTGTCTTGTCTTTAATCTGCGCGGCAAGGTCAATGTGAGCGGCGTCGGTCTTGGCGACGACCATAACGCCCGAAGTGTCCTTGTCGAGGCGGTGAACAATGCCGGGACGCTTGACGCCGTTAATCCCCGACAAGTCCTTGCAGTGAAACAACAGCGCGTTGACCAAAGTCCCGTGCTTGACAGTTTCGGCGGGGTGCGTCGTCATGCCGCGAGCCTTGTTCACGACGATTATATCCGCGTCTTCGTAGAGAATATCGAGCGGCAAATCTTCGGGCAGATATTCGACTTCGGCGGCGTCAACTTCCTTTATAGAAATTTCCTCGTCGCCCGTGACTTTGAAACTAGCTTTGACCTGCGCCCCGTCAACCGTGACAAGTCCGTCCGCGATTAACTTCTGAACATGCGAGCGCGTCTTGCCAAGCCGTTCGCTAAGGTACAAATCAAGTCTCATCGTTCCGCCTCTACTTTGCGCGAGTCGACCCGAAAAAGTATCGCGTAAATCATGAAACCCACGCCAAGCACTATTGCAATGTCGGCGACGTTGAAGACGGGCCAAATCCTGAAGTCGAAGAAGTCAACGACGCAACCCGTCTGAATTCTGTCGATTAAATTTGCAACCGCGCCGCTCAAAATCGCCGTCGCCCCGAATCTCAAGCAAGCGTCCGATTTTTTCAACAGCGGATAAAAATATGCCGTCACCAAGATTAACGCCGCGCCCGTGATTAGCAAAAACATTCGCTGATTCGATAGTATCCCGAACGCCGCGCCGGGATTTAATACGTAGGTCAAGTGGAAAATGTTTGGCAGGAGCGGGATCGATTCGCCCGGCACCATTGAGCGCATGACGACCGCCTTGCTGATTTGGTCGAGCGCGATGACGCCTGCGAACAAAACTTTCTCCCGATTATAAAAGATAATTGCAAAGGCGAGTTCGATAATCAGTAGAATATTTTTCAGAAAGTCCGCGAGCCGTTTCACTTTGCCGCCTCCTCAGGCGCGGCGTTTTTTTTTGTAAAGCTATAAACTATTGTCTTGTCGGGGACGGCGGCTTTTTTTTCGAGCGGCTTTGCAACATCGACGATATTTGATTCAACTTCTTTAACCGGCGCGGGAGCTTTTTCTTCAACGGCGGGTTCGGGAGGATTTTCTTCGGGCGGAGTTTTTTCTTCGGTCATTTCGACTTGCGGAAGTTCGCTGAGGTTTTGATTGGTAATCGCCAACTCCGATTCGAGAGCCGTACGAATTTTGAGCAGGAAGGAATTTTTCTCGCTGACGAGTTTGTTATAATCTTTCAAAATAAGGTCGCGTTTGGCGTTGGCGGCGGCGATTTTTTTCTGCGCCTCCAAGCGTGCCTGCTCGCGGATATTTTGGCACTCCCGCGCAGTGTTTTCCTTCATTTCGTCGGCATTCTTCCGCGCGGCAGAAATGACATCATCCGCTGTCCTCTGCGCCATTAACAGCGTGTCGTTCATTGTCTTTTCCAAGCGGCGATACTTATCAAGCTCCGCATCACTCAAAGCCAAATCACTTTGAAGCCGCTCGTTCTCGCGCAGGAGCTTTTCAAGGTCGACAACAATCTTGTCAAGAAAATCATCAACCTCGTTTTCGTTGTAGCCGCGCACCATGCTTTTTTTGAACTGGTGATTGTGAATATCCATTGGCGTAAGCAAATTCATCGCCTCCTAACTTATTCGGGACTGGGAAGGTTAAATTTTTTATCGTAGCGGAAGTTGTGACCGCCGCCGCTCGTTCCCAATTCCTCTTTATTTTTTGCCTTATCGCGCTCTTCAACAAGTTGTTCAGCCAAGAGCCAACCCGCCGCCTCAAGCATTGCGACTGAAATTGACGGCGCGACTAGTTGCCCGACGACCGGCACGACTTTTGAAATTTCTTTCGCAATGACTTTGACGGGTTGTTTTTTCATTGTGGCGACGACCGCGTTTATCGCCATGTTTTTTGCGACGGATTCTGTTATCGAGCCGCCGAACGTCGCCGCCAACGCCATTGCCATTGTCGTCATTGTCACGGTGTCCGCCGCCAGTCCCAAGACCGGTATCGGCACTAAATTTCCTGCCGCTGCCGCCGCCGCGTGTCCGTGAATTATTTTTTGGCACTTGCTTTTTTCTTCCTCTGTCATTGGCAAAGCTATCGCCTCCTTTTTTAGGTTTTAGGTTTTAGGTATTAGGTTTTAGCTAACACCTAACACCTTCTAAAAAAATCTTTTCAACAAAACGCCGATGCGCCCTTTTTTAGTCTGCCCGCGAATTTCAGCGACTTCAAGGCGTCCGCGCCCGCGCATACTCAATATGTCGCCTTCCTTTATCGACTGCGACGCATTTTTAACCGTCTGCCAGTTGAGCTTGATTTTTTCCGCCGCGAGTTCCTGCACAGCTTTTGAACGAGACATGCCAAAGCCCGCCGCCGCTATCGAATCAACTCTGAGAGAGGCAACCGTCGCGCGAATTTCTTTAACGCGCTCTTCTTTGGGAGAAATGTTTTCGAGTTCGTCAACTGTCGTTTTGACGGGCGAGCCGCCGATTTGCGTCAAGTTCGCTGTGAAGTAGTCGCACATTTTTTTATCGACGAGAATTTTGGCGCAGTCCTTCGTTGCGATAATGTCGCCGATATACTCGCGATCAACTCCCAAGCTCAAAATCGAGCCGAGCACGTCGCGATGACCGAGCCGCGCAAATTCGCCGTTCCACTCCGCCTTGATAACTGCAATTTCAAAGTTCGGCGTGCCTTTAAAATCGGTGTGGCAGAAGGCGGCGCGTTGACGTTCAGCTCCGCCGTAGCCGCCGTAAAAGTCAACGTTGAGTTCGCCAAGACTGTTGGCAATGACGCCTGCCATTTCCTGTTCAAACGGCGACAGAAAACCCGTGAGCTTGCACTTGTGATTTTTAATCGTCTGCGCGGCGAAGTCAACTAGCTTAACGGCGGTAGCCTCACCTTCCGTGCCCTTGTAGTAGCGAATAATTTTTTCTCTTGCGTCTTGCATATCCTTAATTCCTAATTCCTGACCCCTGATTCCTGACCCCTGATTCCTGACCCCTGACCCCTTACAACTTCCCTGTGAGCCAAGAAATATCTTTTTCCCTTTTGGGTTCTTCCTTGTTGAAAGTGACCATGACATTTTTGGGCGTGCAAACAAAGACGTACTCGCTGACCTTTTGAACATCGCCGTCAAGGGCGTAGGTTGTGCCGAGCGCAAAATCGATAATCCTGCGCGCGTGTTCGGGGTCGGTCTCTTCCAAGTTGACGATAACCGGAATATCCTCGCGTAGGCAATCGGCGATTATCGTAGCGTCCTCGTCGAAAGACTTCGGTCTAACGGTTGTTATCTTTGTTTTGACCATAGGTTTGGTCGAAATGTTGTTATTTGTCATTAAATTATCCCTCGCTGCCATTGCGGAATTGAAATCAACCACGTTGTGTCCCTGCTTTGCGGGCGGCGGTTGTATCGGGGGTTCTGTTTGTTGGGGCTGTTCAGTTGGTGATTCTTGGGGCGCACTCGCGGGAGCCGCCTCATCTTCTTTGTCCACCAATCCGAGAGTCCGACTAACTTTGTCTATTATTTCCATGCGTGTAACTCCTCTCGCCGAAAATTGCTGTGCCAATTCTTATAAGGTTCGCGCCCTCTTCGACTGCTACTTTATAATCGTGCGTCATGCCCATTGACAGGAAATCAAAATGCTTGAGCGAAGTCTTCAGTTCGTCAAAAAGGTTGCGCATTTTTTTGAAGAGCGGGCGACATTCTTCCACGTCGGGGAAATTGGGCGCAATCATCATCAGCCCGCGCAGTCGCAGATTTTTGGAGTCTTCGACGAAACTTATCAGTGCGTTCAAATCTTCCGGCAGGACGCCCGACTTTTGCGGCTCACGCGCAAGATTGACCTGGATTAAAATATCTTGAACCTTGTCGAGTTGAGCCGCCGCCTTGTCGAGAGCTGCCGCGAGATGTTGACTGTCAACCGATTGAATTACGTCGAAGAGTTTAACTGCCGCCTTGACTTTATTTGTCTGCAAATGCCCGATAAGATGCCGCGTGACTTCGCGGTTGAGTGTTTGGAATTTCTCCGCCGCCTCCTGCACGCGATTTTCTCCGATATGTTTTGCGCCCGCGTCGATGACCTCTTGCATTTTCTCGACGCCGTGATTTTTCGTCACCACTACCAAAATTATTTCTTCGCGCTTGCGAGCCTGTTCAATCTCCGTTAATATCGCTCGAAAATTTTCTGCTGCGCTCAAAAACTTTCCACCTCCGCATAAAAAAATTTTCACATGCTTATATTAAACCAGTTAGCTTTTTGCGTCAACGAAAACATTTAAGGGAAAAGGGAGAAGGGAAAATAAAGTAAGAATTAAAAACGGCTTGTTTAAATGAAGATTTTCTGATAAGATCATTGACAAAAGCATTCAAGGAGGGTTGAGTTTGGCTAAACGAAATATTTTTGAAATGCTCGGCTTGGAATTTGATCCTCCCGACAACGTAAAAAAGATTCGCGCGGCTTACGAAAACTGGAAGAAACGCCTCACGACCGAACAAAATACGACCGTCGACCCGACGCGCCTCGCAGAAATTCGCGATGAACTTCAAATGGACGGCTACATTTCGCTGACACTCGATAACCCGCGCTTCCGTCAGCGGGAGGCAGAATCACTCAAACAACAGCGCACGGAGGAACTTCGGCTTTATATTGACCTGCAACGCGGCGACACGCAGGGCACTTTGCAAGTCAATCAATCGCAGATTCGGCAAGTGCGCGACAAGTTGCGGTTAAGCCTTTCGACAATCGAGGCGACTTATAAGGAGCAGGGCTTTGAAATTAAACCCGTCAAGACGACGCAAAAAATCTTGGCGACGCTGAACAATTTTTTCTTGGCGGATTCGGTAATGGAGGAGCTGCGGAAAAACTTCGCGACTTTCCAAACCGTGCCCGATTCAAAAAATTTTCCATGGTCGGCGCAAGTTCATGACCTGTACGAGTTGGCTTTTTATTTGGAGAATCAAATTGAGCCGTCGGCAGATTTTTACAAGCGGCGCGACACCGACGAGTTGAGAGAAATTTTCCGCGAAGAGGCTAAAAAAGTTTCCGCGCCAATCGCGCAGTGGCAATCGATTAAGGCACTGCTCAACCTCGCGCAGACGCAAGTTTTCAACACCGACGACAGTCGCTTTAAATACGACCACTCGCTCAAAATTGAGACGCTCGCAGATTTTTTTGCGAAGATAAAAGCCGCGCCCGACATCTTTAAGCGCGACAACTACTTTGCCGACAACTGCATTAATCGCATTCGCCGCACCTTCCCAAATCTTTTGAACTACGAGCTGAGTGCCGCGCTCTACAACAAGGCGGCGGGCTTGTTGCGCGATCCCTACGAGGCGATTGACGACTCCGGCGAAAATTCTTTCTGCCTGACCTGCGCGAACTGCGGAACATTTGAAAACTTCCGCACCCGCGAAGAAGCGGAACGTGCCACTTGCAAAATCTGCGGGGAAAATTTTTTTATCGATTGTCCGAAGTGCGGCAAGAAAATTCCAGCGACCGCCGAGCACTGCACGGCTTGCGACTTTTCATTTACCGAGCTTAGAAATTTTTCAAAGTACATCGGCGACGCGAACTCAATGTTAGATTTGGTCGAGCAGGCGCGTAACGCCGATGAGTCAGTTAATATCGTCACGGCGGAAATTGTCAAGCTCCTCGCCAAAGCTCGCCAGCTCAAGCCCGAATCACACGAACTTAAAAAAATCGAGTGGCGCATAAATAAAACCGCCGCCGAGATTAAAAAGCGCGAACTCTATTCTTGGGCGGAAAAGAAATTGCCGAGCCTCTCAATCGCGCCCGAAAAGGCAGTAAGCGATTGCGTCGAGATTTTGCGCAAGATTAAAGACTACAAGCCCGCGCAGGATCGCTTGCGTCTCGTCACGCCCAAAACTCCGCCCACCATTATCGCCACGCTTAAGGAAAATTACTTGCCGCCCGCCAATTCTGTTATCGGGAAAATTTCCGTCAACGCGAAGTCTACAAGCACCGCCCCGCTGATTTGTAATGTCTCGTGGCAAGCCGCTAACGATTTGGCTGTAACTTACACGCTGATTAGGAAAATTGACGGCGAGCCGCAAACTTATCGCGACGGCGAAATTTTGATTGAGAACACGGAGAAGTTGGAGTTCACCGACACCGACGTTAAGCCCGGCATTCTCTACGGCTACAGCGTTTTTGCGACTCGGCTCGGAACAATTTCCGCGCCCAAGTCGACGACCGCCGTCCACTACAGCGACCTTGACGAGAAAAAATTAATCGCCAAAGTCGAGGATGGCTTTTGCAAATTTATCTGGCGGTTGCCGGCAGAAACTTGTTTGGGCGTTCGAATTCTGCGCAGTGACAGCGCGGGCAAAAGCGTCGTAATCGCCGATTGCGAGCAAAATTCTTTCGTCGACAGGAACGTTAAAAATCGCAAGCAGTATCAGTATCGCCTGCAGTGCGTCTACTACGCCGCCGAAGACGCCGCCGCCAATAACGAGAAATATTTTGCGCGGCACAGCGAGGAAATTTACAATAAGGTTTGGAAGATTGAGCGGAATTATAAGTACAGTCACGGCTTGACGGTGAACTTGACGCCCGAACAGCCGCCTAAGCTTGTGGAAAATTTGATTTGCGGCGTGAAGGGCGGGCGCGTTTCTTTCAAGTGGAAGTCGACGGGCGACTTTTCCATTTGGTTCAAAGAAGTTGCCGCGAAGTCGGAACCCGCGCAGATTGACAGAAAAATTTTCGCGCTTGATAATGTTGACGAACTTTTAGGGAGCGGCGTCGTCTACAAAAAGGCGGAGAGTGCCGACGAGGCTTGCGAGTTCACTTTGAATAACGACACCGCCAAAATTGCCGTCATCAGCGCGACGCGCGAGCTTGGAATTATCAATGACATTGTGACCTGCGCGAACGTCGAGCCTTGTGAGATTGACGTTGAGAAAACGCAAATAGACGCGGGCGGCTTGAAACTCGTTTTAAAGTCCGTGCCCGAAAAGCTTTACATGATTCACTACAAAATCAACACGCGCGACGCCGACGAACTCTACGCGACGATTGAGACGGCGAAGGCGCGGCAAATGAATCGCATTTACGCGGCGAAGTATGCGCAGGACACTTTCATTGCGCAAAGTCACCTGCCGCCGAAGGAAATTTATATCACGGTCATTGGCGAATACAAATTTAGCGACGGCTCCGCCGCCTACTCCGCGCCCAGTACTCTTGTCCTCAACAATCGCCCGAAGGAAATTATTTCTTATTATCTGGAGTGGGGCACGAGCGGGCTTTTCAAGAAAGAAATTCACGCGAAAGATTGCAAGCTGATTATCGAGAGCGCGGCACACCTTACGCCGAAAATGTTTTTGGTCTGTCGGCGCGACGGGCGCATGAATATTGAATTGGGCGACTCGGCAACGAAAATGCTCGGCGCAGTTCGCGAATATCCGACGGGCTACAAGGACGGGCGGCTCGAAATTGAGTTGCCGAACGACACATGGAAAGATATTTCGCCGGGCACAGTCGTCAAGCTCCTGACTTCAAAAGAAGACGAGCAGAATTTTGAGCTGAAGGCAACGCGCCCCGAAACTTTGACCGTCCCAAAGAAATAATCACTCGCGAGGTGAGTGCTATGATTCAAGAAGAAAAAAAAGTTGTCATGACGACTGACGATTTAATTCTGATTCAGCTCAAAGATTTAAAGGAGACTGTTCGCGAAATTAAGAACGAAATTCGCGACGTTCGCGCAGAGATAAAAGACGTGCGCAAAGAACTGCACGAGACGCGCCAAGAGCTTAACCAACAAATCAATAAGCTGGAGAGTAAAATTGAGTCGTCCTCCAATCACGGGCAGATCAGCAACATAACGACGATTGGCATTGCGCTTGCCGTTATCTATTCCGTGCTAAAGTAAAGGACAAGCCGCCCCAAAAGAGGTTTTCATACATGTTCAATTTCCGAAACTCGACCGCCATTTGCCCGCACTGCCTGCGCAAACTCAAGCTCGGCAACTTAAAATTTATTTGCGTGCCTGACGAAGACAACCGCCACGAAGTCAAACTCTCGCTCGTCGACAGATTAAAAAACCGATTGCCCGTGTGCCGAAGAAGTTTCTGCCGCAATCACGGCTTGACGATTCGCGAGGCGATTTGCCGATACTGCGGAGAGAAATTGCCGCCGCAAATTCTTTTCCACGACAAATTTCTAAGTTTCTGCGCAGTCGGCGTGGCGGGCGCGGGCAAATCAAGCTACTTGACAACGCTCCTACACGAACTAAAATATTCGGGCTTGCCGTGGGTCTTGCAGGCAATGAACGTTGAAACGACAATGCGCGCGCAAATCAATGAGCAGAACGTTTACGAGGCGCGGCATTGTTTAAAGGGCACAGAGGCGGGCGTTTCACCCAAGCCGCAACTTTGGACGCTCCTTGACAATTCGGGGCGCGGCGAGAAAGTTCCGACTTGCGCCTTGACGATTTACGACGGAGCCGGCGAAGACTGCGAGCATATCGACCACACGCCGCTTGATTCAAAAATCAGCCTGTACCTTTCGGGCGCGAGAATGCTCTTGATAATGTTCGACCCGCTTTTGTTGCCAAGTGTGCGTGGCGAACTCCGCTTTGAAACTCTCAACGCGTCAATGGCAACCGAACGCCAGACTTCTGCGCCCGCAAATATGGTCAGCATGGTCAATTCGCTGTCGAATTATATACGCCGAAATTGCAACATTGCGCCCGGCAAAAAGATTGAGCGTCGCGCCGCCGTCGTCATTACAAAGCTTGACGCGCTAACCGAAATGGTCAACGGCTTCAGCTCCGACTCGACAGTTTTAAAGGACAGCCCGCACGTTAAAAGTCTTGGCTTTGTCGATTCGGATAGCAAAATGGTTGACCTCGAAATTCGCGACTGGCTCACGCGGCAAGGTGAAACTGCTTTTCTCGGAGCAATCGACGCGAATTTTAAAGACGTGCGAGTTTTCGGCGTGTCGAGTTTCGGCAGACCGCCCGATATTCATAAACGCCTTGCGCGAGTTCGACCGCACAGAGTTTTAGATCCGCTCATGTGGATGCTCGCGGGCGAGGGAATCATTCCGACGATTTGAAAGGGGGAGTTAAAAGTTGTGAACGAAAAAGATTTAAAGCGCATACTCAAGCCGATTTACATTGTCATTGAAAAGCTTGTGCCGACAAATCGCTCGCTACTCGACTTCACAAACGAAAAGGCAGTCGGCACGGGGCTTAAGCGTTCGGTTTACAAGGTAAAATTTTTGGACAAGGCGGAGAAAAGCAGTTATCAAATCACGAGCGTGACGCTGGTCGAGTTCGAGAAACATTTAAAGGACTTGCAACTCGGCAAGGAGGACGAGGAGCAACTTCTTAAAGAGGCAAACAAACTTATCGACAACGCCAAAAGTCAGCTCGAAAAGGTTTATGGCGAAGTGCGCCGCTATATCGTGACAAAGGAACTGCGCAACGATTGCCTCAAGGAAAATTATCGCAAAATCCCTTCCATGAACGACGCGCAGAACGCCGCCATTTCGCAGGAAATTTTTTCAATGGCGATAGACGCCGTGAACAAGAGTGAAGATCATAACATCGAGGACGTGGAGGCGGAGTTCAACAAAATAAATTACATAGCGACCGCGCTTTTCAACCTTGCCGCCGCCAACTCCGCGCCCGTCGAAGTCGAAAAGGCTCCCGCACCCGCGAAAGCTCCCGCGCAGAAGAAAACGCAGAAAAAATCCTTCCTCGACAGATTTTTTTGAGCACTCATAAATTTATCGGCGGCGATTTTTTGTAAAAGTCGACGCGCTTTGATATAATTCATAAAATTTTTTCGGGAGGATTTTTGTATGAAAGTGGCATTGGCGAAACAAATGCATGACATAGACAAAAGCGCGGTCGAGGAATACGGCTTGCCGGAGCTGTCTTTAATGGAAAGCGCGGGGCATCGCGTCTTCGAGGCGGTTAAAAATCTTTTGGGCGACGTGTCGAAGAAAAGCGTCTGCGTGTTGGCTGGTAGCGGCAACAACGGCGGCGACGCGCTGACTGCGGCAAGATATTTGTCAAACGCGGGTGTTCGCGTGAAAATTTTTTTGCTCGGAGACAAAGATCACCGCACGGCGTCGGTTAATGTTCAAATGAGAATTCTGCGCGGCATGGGCGTTGAACTTCAACAGCTCGACAGCGACAGAGCTTGGGAACGTCTTCAAGTCACGCTGAGATTTGCCGACGCGGTTGTTGACGGGATACTCGGCACGGGCTTTAGCGGTGAAATTCGTCCCAGTGCGCTCCGTTTGATTCGCTTGGTCAATGCCGCGAAGAAAATTACCATCGCGATTGATATTCCGTCGGGCGTCGATTCGGATACGGGCGAGGTCGGCGAAGCGGCTATGCAAGCTGATTGCACAGTCGCGCTCGGCTTGCCCAAAATTGGTCATTACATTTGTCCCGGCGCGTCTTATGTCGGAAAAGTTTTGGTCGACAACATCGGCATTCCTTCCGAACTTTTGAACGACGAAATTCATCAAACGCTGATAGATGACGAACTTGCCCAAACTTTTTTGCCTGCGCGGGCTAAAGACTCGCACAAAGGGACTTGCGGGAAAATTTTAATAGTGGCAGGTTCGCGGGGCATGACGGGCGCGGCATCTCTCGCGGCAATGAGCGCGATGAAAGTCGGAGCGGGGCTTGTGACGCTCGCGACGCCCGAAAGTCTCAACCCGATTTACGAAGTCAAATTAACGGAAGTCATGACGGCTCCGCTTGACGAGGTTAAGCAGGGGATAATCGGCGGCGACAAGGCGGCGGAAAAAATCTTGGACTTGGCAGAAAAAGCCGACGCAATTTTAATCGGTTGCGGACTCGGTCGCGAGCGCGAAACTCAAGCACTTGTCAAAAAAATTGTCGCGGAAGTCGACAAGCCACTGATACTCGACGCCGACGCAATTTATCCTTTCAACGGCAACGCCGAAGAACTCAAAGCTTGCAAGCAAATTCCAATCCTCACGCCGCATTTGGGCGAACTCTCCGCGCTTTTGAATATTCCCGTTGAAAAACTCCGCCCCGCGCTTGTTCCTGAAGTTCGACGCGCCGCGCAGGCTTTTAGGGCAATAATCGTTGCCAAGTGCGAGACGACAATTATCGGCTATCCGAACGGAGAAATTTTTATCTCGCCACTCGGCAACAGCGCAATGGCAACGGGCGGTTGCGGCGACGTCTTGGCGGGCACAATTGCCGGGCTTATGAAACAAACGCCCTTTGCGCCGCTAACAGGCGTCTGGTTGCAGGGCACTGCAGGAAATTTCGCGGCACAAGAAAAAGCGGAAGGGCTGATTGCCTCCGACGTTATGGATAAATTGCCCGACGCGATTAAAAAGCTCCGAGCTATCGGCTATCAGAACTCATGAAAATAAACGCCTCTCGACTTGAGAAGCATTTTTTATCGAATCAGAAGGAATTCATTGCAAAACACGACTGATTTACGCATGAAACAAGAATGAATGCCCGTTGCCCGAATTAAGCGGCTCTGCTACAATACAATCGACGCAGGGAGGCGCAAAGGATTCAAAGGAAGTTTTAAAAAGGAGTTGCCAAAAATGAAACACGCATACAAAGCTAACAAAGCTACAAAGCATAATCATAAAGCCGCGCCGGTTGTCGAAACGACGCCGCGCAAAGAAGTTTCCTTCATCATGGTTTCCAAAGGCGTTATCGGATTCAGAGAGAGTGCGCACATCGTCAAGGTTGCCGAAGATACAAATTGCTCGATAAGCATTGCGTCGGGTAAAAAGTTCGGCACGGAAAAAAGTATCTTGTCGCTCGTCAATCTCGGAATCACTTCGGGCAAAAGTTTGGTGCTCAATATTAAAGGCGAGCGCAACGAAGACGCCTTCCGCGAAATTTCAAAAATTATCGCGGGCGAGACTGACGGCAACAGCTAATTTGCAATCATCTTAACCCACCCACTCATAAATACCCACTTAAAAAGTCTCCGGCTTGAAACGGTCGAAGACTTGATTCTTTTTTTGTGATATAATTTGTATGAAATGAGTAAAGGCGGTGATTAAAATGACCGAGCAAGAAAAATTTAACGCCGAAGTTCAAATCCGATTGGCAAAGCAAGACGCGAAGTTTGAAGTATTTATGAGGGCGCAGGACGAACGCTTTAGCACTTTCATGAACGAATTACAGCAACAACGCGAAGACATGAGACGTATACAAGACAGGCAAGACGCAGACAGAAAGGCACTGGAAGAAAAAATAGACCGTCTCGGCGACAAGATTCAAAACATGACGATAGCGGCGGTCGTAGGATTCGGCGCAATAATGTTTGCGGCTGTATCCGTTTTAAAACCTTGAAAATAAAGGCGGTGATTAAAATGGCAACCACAGAGGAACGGCTTGACAAGCTCGAAGTAAGATTTTCGACGCTCGAACAGCAATTCGCAATTACAATGACCAAAGTAGATTCACTGGCTGAAGAGGCTAAACAGCAACGCGAAGACATCAGGCGCATACAAGACAGGCAAGACGCCGACAGAAAGGCACTGGAAGAAAAAATAGACCGTCTCGGCGACAAGATTCAAAACATGGCAATAGCGGCGGTCGTTGGTTTCGGGGCAATAATGTTTGCGGCTGTTTCCGTTTTAAAGTCTTGAGCTTAGCCGCGTACCGCCTTGCGCTTGGTTAAGTAGTTCCAAATCGTGACGATGACCGTTGCGCCGAGTTTCGCGATTAAGTAATGCAACTCAACGACCGCCACGAAAAACCACATGCAGATTTGATTCAATACAAGCCCGATTGCGCCCGTCGCGAAGAAAATTATCGCTTGACGAGGCGTTTGACGTTTCGCGCCCTTGAAGACGTAGACGACGCACAGCCAATAGTTGAAGACGACAGTCACACTGAATGAAATTGCCGACGAATAAAGGTAATAGACGCCCGCCCACTCCGTCAGCGCGTAAAGTATCGCGTAATCCAAAGCCAGCGAGATGCCGCCCACAAAGCAGAATCGAATAATTTCCCAAAGCCGTTCACGTGTCATGATTCAATCCTCCAAAGTTTATGGCGGAAATATTTTTATCGGCGAGAGCACTCAAAACTTTTGGCGAAGTCACGGCGGCAAGCTCCGTTTCAAAATCATGCTCCCATTGGCAGAAGTCCCGTAAGGTTTTGTTGTCCGTGCCGGGATGCAACATGACTTCCGTCGTGCCGCCGCGCAGATTTTCAATCAGCTTGAGCATAAAAGTTTCGCTAACCGATTCGCCCGCGACTATCCCCGCGAAGTGATTCGGCGTTGCGAAAATTTTTTTATGAGCTTGATAGCTTGCGAACTTCGCCAAAGAACCCAAGCCCAATCGTCCGACAACTTGCCCGCAATTTTTAAGCTCGCCGTCAAAAAGTTTGGCGTTCGCCACGCGCATGGCTAAAATATTTTCCGACGCCGCCAACTCCAACGCGATTTGAATAATGCCGGGCATGTGGTGTAAATGTTGGTGGCTGTCAAAGTGCGTCAAGGTCAAGCCCGTTCGCAAAATCTTTGTCAACTGCGCGGCAAGCTCCGAGCGAACTTCTGCAAGAGAAATTTTCCCGCTCAAATATTTTTTGAGAAAGATCACGTAATCGGCATGAAAAGTTCCCTGCGCCGTGACGAGCGTCGGAATTTCTTCGCGCGACAAAATCGGGTTGCCGTTCGCCAAAGTGAAATGAATTCCGACGCCTAAGCCGGGATTTTTTTTCGCAATCCTAACTGCGTCCTCGAACGCCGCGCCGCCCGCCATTAACGTTGTCGACTTCAAACAGCCCTTATTAAACGCAACCTCAACGGCGCGATTAATCAGCTCGTGCCGCCCAAAGTCGTCTGCGTTCACTATCAATTTTTTCAAAAGGAAACCTCCTTAACGTGCGCAGGAAAATTTTGACGTCGGCAGAATAATTTCACTCAAAACTTTATCGGAGATTGAGTTGATTTGATGAATCCAATGATTGTGGCGGTCGTCGCCTTCCTGCTCGACACGATAATTGGCGACCCGCGCAGTAAACTTCACCCCGTCGTTCTTATGGGCAAGCTGATTTCAACGCTCGAAAGTTTTTTGCGCCGCGACAACGACAGCCCGATAAAAAAAGTCATCAAGGGCGGCGCGTTGGTCTATGCAGTCGTGATTATCGTTATACTTATCGGCATGGGCATTGAACTTTTGACCGAAGAAATTTCAAACCCCGTCGCGCAGATTTTGGCGCAAGCACTCGTGCTAAGTTTCATGATTGCGCCGCGCACACTAAGCCGAGATGCCTACGCCGTTTATCTTTTCCTCATAACGGACGACCTTGAGTATGCCCGCAAAAGGGTTAGCTGGATTGTCGGACGCGATACCGAAAATCTCAACGAGGCGGAAATTACTCGCGCAACCGTCGAGACCGTTTCGGAGAATACCGTTGACGGCGTGATCTCGCCGTTGTTTTACTTCGCGATTGGCGGCTTGCCACTCGCCATTTTCTACCGCGCCGCCAATACTATGGATTCGATGATTGCTTACAAGAACAGCAAATATTTTTTCTTCGGGCAGATTGCCGCGCGGCTCGACGACATTTTGAATTACATTCCCGCGCGAATCACCGCCTTACTTTTTATCTGCGCGGCATTTATTCTGCGGCTCGACTACAAAAACGCCTTCGCAATGATGAAACGCGACGCCAAGAAACATCCTAGTCCAAACGGCGGCTACGCGGAGGCGACGGTTGCGGGCGCGTTGAATATTAGATTGGGTGGCACGAATTATTACTTCGGTGAGCCGCACTTCCGCGCGTACATGGGCGAGCCTAATGAAAGTTTAGAGGCGGAGCACATACTCGGCGCAATTCGCCTGATGTACACCGCCACGATTTTATTTTTAATGATTATTTATCTGATTCGTTAGTCGAAAACTTCGGGTAGGAGCTTTGCAATGTCAATCGTTATCGGCATGAAGTAAAGCCCGCCGCGCGAAGTCTTGATAAAGTCGATAACTTTCTTGGCGAAGTCGATATTCCAAGCCATTGTCGGTTCAAAGCTTTTCGGGAAGACAGCCTTATCTTTTATCTCCCAATAACTCTTGGAGCGATTGCTCAAAACCGGCGACACGCCCCAATAAATTTCGTGACCGTCGAGAAGATCAGCATACATTTCCAAAAAGCGCAGGTCGAAAAACGGTTGAGTGAAAAATCCTGTCGCGCCCGCTTGAGCTTTGCGCTCGACGCGATAAAGTTCCTCGCGAATGCCGCTACGATATTGGTCGACGCCCGCATAAACTTTCACATCGGGAAGTTCTTCACGAAACTTGCGAATCACGTCGATTGTCTCCGTCGGATAAACTGTGCGCGTTAAATCTTTTGGCGGGTCGCCCGCGATTATCAAAACTTCCTTGACGCCGAATTTTATAAAGTCGTCGCGCATGGGGAGCGGCTTTTTTAAATCAATGTCCATTGCGCGAACGTGCGGGATTGTCGGGAGCGCGGGCTGTGTGACTTTCGCCGCCTGCCACGGGCGCAACTCGAAACTCATTAAATCCGGAATGTTCACGCAGTCGACCTGCGGATATTTTTTTATTACGTCAATGTCCGCCTGAAGGCTCGCCTCGCTGTGCGGAATGATTTCTACTGCTATTCTTCCCATAAATTTTCCTCCTTTTGTTCACGTGATTTTAATCTAAGTTGAAATTCGAGTTTTTCAAAGGAATCCCTTCCTTTTGATATAAGTTCATATGGCATAAAATTTTCAACTTGATTTGTCAATTTGTCAATAAGAATAATGCACTGTGCAAAAAGTTAAAGGAGAGGGAAGAGAATTGTTTTGCATTCCTAATTAATTAAGTTGTCGCTCGCGAGAGTTTCAAGGAATTTCTCGCTGAAACCTCTGGAGGGATTTTTCTTGAACGCGGTATCGACGAAGGCTTTACTGCAAAGTAGGCGGTAATCGGCGCAATCAATCTTCGCGGCGATATAAATTTCAACCTTAAGCCGCTCGCCGAGTTCGCAGAGTTTTTGTAAGCCGTGAAAGTTTTGGCGCGTGACGACGCTTTTAATGCAGGTGTTGACGCCCGCGCCTTTGAACAGCAAAATCGCCTCAAGAGTTTTGGCGAAGGAGCCTTCAACGCCGCTAATTTTGTCGTGAAGTTCGCTGTCGCCGCCGTAAAGATTGAACGCGACGCGGTTAAGCTTGAGTGCGCTGAGCCGCTCGAAAGTTTCCGCCGTAAGCCCGACGCCGCTCGTGCAAATGTCGACGATAAAGCCTTTGTCAACGGCAAGCTCGGCAATTTCGCAAAAGTCGGGGCGTAGAAAGATTTCATCGCCGGTCAAAAGAATTTGCTCGACGCCCGAATCCTTTGCTTGCGCCAAAATATTTTTCCAATCGCCCGCGCGGTCGCGTGAAACATTCAGTGAAAGTCTCATGTTCGCCGCCTCCTTAGTTTTTGATTTGATTATATCACGGGCACTTTGTCTCACTTTTCCGCGCGCGCTCGGCGGAATTTTGAACCAGGTTAATCAAATCATGATTCGGATAGGGCGACTTCTGCTCAAACTCGATTGTCAGCTCGAAATATTTCACTGCCTCCGCAAATTTCCCCGACGCCTCGTACAAGTTCGCCATGTGCAAATAATTCGTGCTAAGGTAGGAAAAATTATTCGGCTCGGCGGTCTCGACTGTCTTCAAAGACTTTTCCGCATAGTTCAAAGCGTCTTCAAAATTTTTCTGCGCGGCGAAAATATCTGCCGCCGTGAAGTAAGTCAAAGAGCGTTCGGCGGCGTCGGTCGTCGCGGAAATTTTTTCCAAAGCAATGTCGATAAACTTCCGCGCGTTGTTCGTGTTGCCAAGTTTCAAATAAGAGTCGGCAACTGCGCGATGCCGCTTGATAAATTCGTCGTCGTTCATTTGGTCGGCGTACAACTCAATCATGTCGAGCGTGGCGGCGAGCAACGCCTTAATACTTTTCTCCAACTCTTCGCGAATTGCTTTCTGCGCCAACGCGGCGACTTCCGCGCTTTCCTTATCCTTGCCCGCCTTGCGATAAATCGCGCTCAAGACGTTGTAGGAATCAATCAGCTCCTTGTGATTCTTCGGCAGGATTTTTTTCTGCAACTCAATCGTCTGCAATACAAAGTTTTCGGCGGCGGGCAGGTCGCCTTTAAAAATTTTCACTTGCGCAAGTTCAATGTAGTTTTTCGCCGAATCGGAGGAGCCTTCAGGCGCAATCAATTTAAAAATTTTCTCGGCGGCAAGAAGATTGCTCTCCGCCTCGTCAAATCGCTTTGCGAAAATCAAGGCGTTCCCGAAAACGCTGTAGGCGTGCGCTTGTTCGTGAGGATACTTCGACGGCGTCCGCTCGAAAATTTTAATCGCACGCGCTCCAAAGTCAACCGCCTTGTCGTAGTCGCCCAAGAAGGTGTACATGTTCGCCATGTTGGAAAAAAGATTGGCAACGTTGGAGTCGTCGGGCGCGTTCGTCTCCAAAATGTGCCGTGCCTTTTTAATATAGTTCATGCCCTGTTCGTACTGATTCAAATAAAAAGCGGCGACGCCCGCATCATTACAGCGGCGGGCAAGCGCAAGGTCGGTCGCGTCCAAAGCCGCCTCGCCGAGTTTAACCGCCTTTTCCGTCATGAGCCATGCCAACGCAAAATTCTCGCCGATTATATAGCAAAAGCCCGCTCGGAAATGATTTTCGCCGTCTTTGTCTTCAAAGTCCTTGACCGCCTTATCGAAAAGCTCGCCGGCTTGACGGAAAATTTTCTTGTCTTGCGGATAAACATTGTCGAGCCGCTCCCACAACGTATCAAGAAATTTTTGGCAATCTGCGCGGCGCGGCTTTAGTTCATTTTTAAAAACCGTGCGAATCAGCGGGTGTATCCACAGCAAATTATTTTCTGCGCGGCGTCGAATCCAAGCGTTCGCCTCAAGTCGCCTCAGTAATTTTTTTTTATCGGGGCTTATGCTCAAAAGAAACTCTGCCGCGTCGAACCCCTCAAGCGGCAACAGCGTCAGCGTACACAAAATGTCGCGATAATTTTCGTCAAGCGACAGCATGTTGAACAGCGTCCGCAAGTGCCCGTAGATTTTCGCCTCGCGCTCGCTCTGAACTTTTTTATGCTTGACTTCGGGCAACGTCGGCGAGTTCAACGCCTCCGCCCGCAATTTAATCAGCAACTGCTTTGCGGTGAGCGTCCCCCAACTCTCGTTGAGCGTGTGCGCCAAAATCTCAACAGTCATCGGGTGACAATCGACCTCGCGCAGGAGCTTGCGAATAATTTCCTCGTCGTCAACTTGCACAATCGATTTGAAAAGCCGCAAGGAATTTTCTTCATCGAGCGGCTCCAACTCCGGCATGGAATTATTCGGGCGAGAGCGCGTCGTGAACAAAATTTTCATGTCCAAGCCCAAAAGCTCCCGATAAGCCGGCTCCGCTTGAAGTTCGCCAAGAACTTTGTCTTCCGCGTCGAAGTTGTCGATAATCAACAGCGCGTCCTTGTAATTTTCCTTGAGCAAGTTGAGACGTACGCGATATTCGTCGTTGGCATTGCCTTCAAACTCAAAGCCCGAAAAATTCATGTCAAGGACGGTTTGCTTAATCGAGCCGCGAAAAGTTACAAGGCAAGAAGTCCTGCCGCGCTCAATCTGTTTACGCGCGAACTCCATAGCCAATTCTGTTTTACCGAGACCGCCCGCGCCCCAAATCCAAAGCGGTTGCTCGCCGCCGTCAAGCATTTCCTGCAAGCGGACAAGCTCCTTATCGCGACTGCCATTGACAAAGTACGGACTGCGCGTTAAATTCGTCGCAAGCGTGAACTTCGGCGGCGCGATAATTTTTTTCAGGAAGATAATATCCTTGAGCATGGCGGCGGCATCGGGGTAACGCTCCTGCGGATTTTTTTGAAGAGACTTCGCTAAAATTTTACGGAAGACGCCCGCCGCCTCGCGACGATAGCCGCAAGCCATAACCTTCTTGACGGGAACAAAAACATCAACCGAAAAATTCTTGGCAATCGTCCTGCCGCGCGTCCGCTTGTAGTTCATGCCGTTAAGCAGATAGAGCATAAGACAGCCGACGGAATAAATATCAGTCGCGGGCGCGAGTCGGAGATTGTCGGCTTGATTCAAAATTTCAGGCGACCAATAGCCGGGCGTACTGAAAAGATTTTTAACGGGCGCAGTCAAGCCGTCCGCCTCAAGTTTCAAAGCGTTGCCGAAGTCGAGCAACTGACCAACTCCAATGTCAGCGTTGTCGGGGTCATGCCCCATAAGAAAAAAATTGGCGTCGTTAATGTCGCCGTGAATATAGCCCGCCTTGTGAATGTCGCGCAGAGATTTTAAAAGCTCCTCGATAATGCAAGCCGCAACGAATGGCGAAGGATTTCCTCCCGTCCGCAAGGGCAAATCAATCTGCGCGGGCTTGGAAACTTCGGCGAGTAAATCCTTAAGAAACCAACCGCGCGTTTGATTGTCGTCCGCCTGCTCCATGACGATAAAGCAACTTTCCGAGCCGTCAAAAGTTTTGCCGCCGAGAATAACTTTGTCGACGTCGAGAGCCTCCCACGCGGCGATTGTTCGCCCCGACTCATTGGCAAGCCGCTGACCGATTTCGCCTTCGCGAATCATATTTTCTTTGACAAGCGCAAGATAATTTTGCGAGTCGGGACTATCTGCACGAACTGCGACTTCGTCTCGCGCGAAGAAAAATTTTTTGGAAAAGGGATAACATTCCTTGAGAATAAAATTGCGCAGACTGCCCGCGCGTTCAACCCTATAAACAATGGCATTGCCGCCGAACCCCGCCGGCTCATTTTTAATTCTGTAAGACGCGCCGCGCTTGTCGATAATCAGCGTGTTGGGCGGCAAGGGCTTGCGATATTCTACGTCACTGCCCGCATCGCCGGTCGGGCGCGGGATTTTATATTCGGTCATCCTCCTCAGCTCGCTTTCTTTCCAAAAAGTCCTTGCTCATGCGGTAACTTTCCTCAATCGCAAGCGACATAAAATACTGCTCACCCGTCGCCTCGACCGCCAACAGGCACATCAAAATAAATCTGTCCAAGACGAACGGCGGGTAAAACTCCGTGAACTCGAAGGCAAGCAACATTGTATTTAGCGTAGCAATGTAAGTTTTCACAGGCTCGGCGTCGCTGTAGTCAATGGCATCAATCAGCTCGCGCAGGGCGACGATAAAAATTTCTTCGGGCGAATCAGGCTTGACACTTTCCAAATCGGCGTCAAGAGTTTTTTGAAGTTGCTCGCGAACATCATCAGCGGCGAACTTCCAACCTGTGATAAAAAAGTACGTCAGCAAAATAACTGTGTCGCGTCGCACGGCTTGAGCATTGGCGGGACTTTTGACGGCGCGGAGAATTGCGCGAAGATTTTTCGACAAACTCCTAAGCGGAATCATAACATTTTTATTGAAAGGAATTTTATCGTACAACCTGTGCAACGCGCCGCGAGCTTGCAATGCGGGACCGCCGTAATCCTCAAGCTCGGAGTATTCGGGCAACTCAATGTCGTTCGAGTCCAAAATCGACGCTATCAAATGATTTGGAACTTTGGGCGTGCCGTCCGCCCGCGTCGCGATTTTGACGCTGTCATTATTATTTCTACCAATGAACAAATGCGCCGTCGGATACAACAACACCAAGTACTTCAGAAAAAGCTTGAACTTCTTGAGATTTTGGAGCGAATAGCCAGGCTCGTCCTTGTCGGCGCGAAAATCGTTCCTGTACTTCAACATTGCCTTCAAAATTTGTTGCTTAACTTCTTCCGCGTCGATTATATTTTTTTTGGAAAAAGATTTTGTTTCACTTTTTATGAGGCGCGTGAACTCGGAATCGGAGCCGCTTTGAACGCAGGGCGTTGAATCAGTTTGACGTTGCGTGAGAAATTGATTGAACAAATCGGCGGCGTCTTCGTAAGTCAGCCCGCAGTCCAAACAGGTTTTGCAAGCGTAGTCAAAGGGATTGCGCAAGCTCAAAATTTCGTCGCCGTTAGCAAGGAGGAAAAGCGTCGCGGCGTCCGCGCTCATATCCAACGCGAAAATTATTTTAATGGCGGTATCGCGCTGACAGGTTGATTCGTCGTTCAAAAAACTAATCCACTGCCTGACCTCGACGCCCAAAGTCTCCTGCTTGCACTTTTCAAAAGGCGTCTCGCGCAGAAGTCTTGCCAAAGCCCGAATCAATTTCCTATCCCAAGCAATATTGCCGGTTTTGGTCAAGTCGGCAAAAGTTTTGACGGCGGCATTTTCTGCGGCAGTCTCGACGAGTTTTGGGAACTTCGACTGAATTTGACGACGCAAGAGAAATCCGGGCGTACAGAGATTTTCGCGCCTGTTGAGGAAGTCAAAAATTTCTTCGACGGGCGAGCCGACAAAATCGAACTCGGCTTGCCAAGAATTCATTTCCCTGTTGGTTTCTTCAGTTATGCTCATAATGCGCCTCACTTTCTTTCAATGACTCAAAACAAAATGCCCGTTGCCGCAATCTTGAAGGGTGCGATTTTCATAATCGGCGGCGGTTGCGTCGTAGGGGATAAGTTTTCTTTGACGTTCGAGCGCGGGATTGGGCAAGGGCACGGCGGACAACAAACTTTGCGTGTAAGGGTGGAGCGGATTAGAAAAAATTTCCTTAGTGTCGGCGGTCTCGACGAGATAGCCCTTGTGCAAGACGCCGATACGGTCGGAAATGTATTTGACCATGCTCAAATCGTGCGCAATGAAAAGGCAAGCACACTCGGTCTCGTCCTGAATGTCTTTGAGCAAATTGACGACCTGCGCTTGAATCGAGACGTCAAGGGCGGAAATGCACTCGTCGGCGATAATGAGCTTGGGCTTCATGACAAGGGCACGGGCAATCCCGACGCGTTGACGCTGACCGCCGCTAAGTTGTTGCGGATAACGTTGCGCGTGTGCGGGACTTAAGCCAACTTTTTTTAAAATCGCGCCGATAATCCCATTGCGTTCCTTTTGATTTGAATAGAGTTGGTGAATATCAAGCCCCTCGCCGATAATGTCGCCGATTTTTTTTCGCGGGTTCAAGCTGGACATTGGGTCTTGGAAAATCATCTGCATGTTCTTGCGAAGTCGACGACGAATTTTATTGCTAAGCTCGCCGGAAATTTTATCGCGGTCAAAAATAATCTCGCCGTCGGTCGGGTCATATAATCTGATAATACTGCGCCCGATAGTTGTCTTGCCGCTACCCGACTCGCCGACAAGCCCGAAAGTTTCGCCGGGATAAATTTCAAACGAAACGCCGTTGACCGCCTTAACTGTGAAACTGCGCGAGATTTTGAAATGCTGGCGAAGGTTCGTCACTTTAAGCAAGGGTTCAGTCATAATGCGCCGCCTTTCTGTCAATGAGTAATTAGGAATGTGGAATTAGGAATTTTTTTCATTCCTCATTACTAATTTCAAATTCCTAATGGCTTTCCTGCCGCCTTTCTTGCCCGCATAAGTCTTGATTTTAATTCGGGCGGCAAATCAACTTTGGGGGCGTCGGGGTGTAAAAGCCAAGTCGCCGCGCTGTGCGTCTCCGAAATTTTGAACATAGGCGGCTCCTCGCGCTCGTCAATCTTCATGGCGAACTTATTCCTCGCCGCGAAGGCGTCGCCCTTTGGCTCATGCAAAAGATTTGGCGGACTGCCGGGAATTGAGTATAAGCGGTCGTCGTCCGTCTCCAAATCGGGCATGGCGGCAAGCAAGCCCCAAGTGTACGGGTGACGCGGGTCATAGAAAATTTCCTCAACCGTGCCGCGCTCAATAATCTTGCCCGCGTACATGACGTTCACGAAGTCGGCAACCTTTGCGACGACTCCCAAATCATGCGTAATGTAAATGACCGACAAACCCATTTGCGCTTGAATATCTTTAATCAAGTTCAAAATGCGGGCTTGAACGGTGACATCAAGGGCGGTCGTCGGCTCATCGCAGATTAAAATTTTCGGCTCGCACGAGAGTGCACAGGCAATCACGACGCGCTGACGCATACCGCCGGAAAGTTGATGCGGATAATTTTTCATGCGCTTTTCCGCGTCGACAATGCCAACCAGGTTAAATAGTTCAAGGGCGCGTTTCTCGGCGTCGGCTCGTGAAATTTTTTTGTGAAGAAACATTCCCTCCATAACCTGTTCGCCGATTTGCATAGTCGGATCGAGGCTAGTCATCGGGTCTTGGAAAACCATAGCGATTTGCTGCCCGTTAATTCTTTGGCGCAAATCTTTTTTTGTGAGCGTCAACAAATCCTCGCCGTTGTAGAAAATATTGCCGCTGTTGACAATGCTGTTGCTGTCGAGAAGTCCGACGACGGCTTTCATGGTAACGGACTTGCCGGAGCCGCTCTCGCCGACAAGCGCGACCGTCTTTCCTTTGGGCAAGTCAAAATCAATGCCGCGTATCGCGTGAATATCGCCGGCGTTCGTGCGAAACGTTATGTCGAGATTTTTAATCGATAAAATTTTTTCCATAACATATCCTTTGTTAGGAGTTAGGGGTTAGGTGTTAGCTAAAACCTAAAACCTAATACCTAATACCTAAAATCTACTACATATCCTCCAGTTTGGGCGCGAGAGCCTCGCGGAAGCCGTCGCCGATTAAGTTAAAGCCGAGCATGAGAATTGCCAGAACCGTTATCGGCGGCAGGATTTGATACGGCAAAATCGTTATGTTGCCAAAGCCCGCCTCAATCAACGAGCCGATTGAACACTGCGGCAGGACAATTCCGACGCCGACAAAACTTAAAAAAGCCTCCGTGAAAATCGCGACGGGGATTGAAAACATAACCTGCGTGATAATCGGTCCGATTGTGTTCGGCAGAATTTGCTTAAAGATAATGTGAACGGAACTCGCGCCGAGCGTGCGACTCGCCAAAACGTATTCGCGCTCCTTGAGCTTGAGACACTCCGCGCGAGCAATCTTGCTCATGCCAATCCACTCCGTTATCAGCAGTGCCGCGATAACCAGTGTAATTCCCTTCTCCATGAAAATCGCAAGGATTGAAATGATGACGAGCGTCGGGATTGAGCCGATAATCTCAATGAACCTTTGTAAAACGTTGTCGACGACTCCGCCGAAAAAGCCCGAAATCAGCCCATAACTCATGCCGATAATCATATCAATGAAAATCGCCACGAACGCGATAATCAGCGAAACCCGTGCACCTTGCCAAGTCCTCGTCCAAAGGTCGCGCCCCATGTCGTCCGTGCCAAATAGAAAAGTCCTGTCGGAAAAAAGATTCTGCG
>JBGUYA010000083.1:0-19813 GCA_045118435.1 Quinella sp.
GAGTCTTTAGAAGAACCTGTGGTGCGGTGCGCCTCGTCACAGATAATCAAATCGAATTCGGTTTTAGTTGCGGCAACTTTATCGAGTGATTGATACGTCGAAAAAATAACGGTCATAGCGTCTGAAAAAGTTTCAAGGCGGCGAATAATTTCGTCTGGATTGGTCGTGACAGGTAGCGGAAGATTGACGTTTAAAATTTCGTCGTCAGTTTTCTTTGAAACGGTTTCATCGGAGCAAACGCAGATATAATTAAAAGGATTTTCGGCGAAAGTTGCCCACTCATGAAGAATTTGACCGAGTAGAGAGATTGACGGCATGAGAAATAAAATTTTGCCTGTTGGAAAAAGTTTTTCGGCGATTTTTAAGCTGGTGTAAGTTTTTCCCGTTCCGCAAGCCATGATTAACTTGCCGCGACTATGATTTTGGAAATGATTTTGCGCGGCGTTGATAGCGTTAAGTTGATGTTCCTTTGGAGTGCGGAAATTATTAACTGCTTGCTTGCCAAAAGCTCCTGCGTCGAGTTTTTCCCAATCGACGGCGGCATTTCGGAGTTCTTCCATACCGATTCGAGCTACGGGCGGCGTTTGATTCTGCAAAGTAATTTCGGCATTGTCGGTTAAGTTGTCGGAAGTGGAAATCCAAAGCCGCACAGAAAATTTTTTATCGCCGTCAAAAGTCTTTGAACTGGTCGCAAGAAAGGTATCGACAATAGATTTGCTAATGATTGAAGATTCAGCGTAGAATTTACATTGCACCGCCCAAAAATCTCCGTCAACGGTCTTGCAGACAATATCAATGCCCAAATCGACGGTTCCGAGTTCGTCACTGAAAGGAAATTCATTCCACAGCCACACATCAGAAAATTTTCCTTGATATTCAGGATAAGTGAGCAAAAAATTTTTCATGAGCCGTTCAAAAGCTTTTCCGCAATCAACTTTGCTATCGAGCGTACGATATTTGATTAAAAGTTCGTCTATCGTCATTAGCAACACCACCAAGAAAATTTTTGTCTATTATAGCATAAAAAAACCGCCCCAACGTTCGGAGCGGCTTTTTATTGCAAATTTACAGATTAAAACGCGTAGTAGTCGAGCGATTTGATAACGAATTTTTCGGCTTGCGGAATGAAGACGATATTATCGGAGCCATCTTGCGGATAAACGCGGGTAGTCATGACTTCGCAACCGTCGTTGATGAAAATTTCAATCGCGGACTTGTCGAGGAAGATTTGGAACTTGAGAATGCCGTCGAAGGGTTCCAAAATGACTTTGCGAACGCCTTTACCGCCCTCAATCGTCTGGTCGCGGTTAAGTTCAAGGACAGGTTTGCCGTCTTCGAGGTAATATCTGACAAGAGTCTTTTCTTTGTCGCTACTGAAGAGTTCAAAGTCAAATTTGTTGCCGGAAGCGTTGACGTCGACATTGAAGAGCAATTCGCCGCAAGTACCTTTAACGCCGTCAAGTTTCGTTTCTTTATCGAGCGCAAGATCCGTGTAGTGAACGCCTTCGCCGCGCATGCATTCGAGTTCTTTCGGCGGAATGGTATAAACTTTGTCGTTTTTGAAGACAAGTTCGCGCGGAATGGTAAGCATAGTTGCCCAACCGTCGGCTTGTTCGGGGAAGGGACTCTGCCACGCCGCCAACCAAGCAATAATGAAGTAACGACCTTCGGGGTTTTTCATCATTGTGGTTGCGTAGAAGTCGAAGCCGTGATCGAACGTGTAGAAGTCGCCGCGATAGAAGACGCCCTGATCGTAATCGAGAGTACCGACCATATAGCCCGCCTGGTGAATGTTGTGGAACATGTAGCCTTTGTACGGGACATGTTGCGGCGAAGTGATCATAACGTACTTGTCGCCGAAATGCGCAAAGCCGGGGCATTCCCACATGGTGCCTTCGGAGTAGTCCGGCTTGGAAATGGCAACGACCGATTTAAACGTCCAGTCAAAGAAGTTTTCGGACTCGAACAGGACGATTTGCGTACGGGAGCGGTCACGAATTCTGTTACCGATTACGCAGTAATACTTGCCGTTGTGATCCCAGATTTTAGGATCGCGGAAGTCGATATTGGCGATAATCGGGTGATCGTTCGGAATGTCAATGACGGGGTTCTTCTCGTACTTCGTGAAGTTAATGCCGTCTTCGGAATAAGCAAAGCACTGACGCTCGGTGACGTTGCCGCCGCCGGCACTGCCGGAAGGATTGTAACCGGAAGGATTTGCGGAAGAGTTGACGCCGCCCTCGCCGTTAAATCTTTGCGACGTGTACATAAGCCAGAGCTTGCCTTCAAACTCGTAGCCGCAACCGCTGAAACAACCGTCCCAGTCATACCATTCATGACCTTCGGAGAACGCGCCGGGCGTAATCGCTATCGGCTGATGTTCCCAGTGGCAAAGGTCTTTACTAGTGGAGTGACCCCAGTGCATGGGACCCCAGTTCACGGAATACGGGTGATACTGATAAAAAATGTGATACTCACCTTTGTAGTAGGAAAAGCCGTTCGGGTCATTGAGCCAGCCAACCGGCGGCGCGACGTGATACTTCGGATACCATTTTGACGCTTGAACCTTTGCGGCTTCTTCGGGATTTAATCTTTTGTCTAACATTCTTTAACCCACCTCCTTTGCAGATTTTAAATTAGAATAGGCTTAAAGTCAACAGAAATTCTTTGACGGGCATAAAAATTTTTTGATACAATGCAGGAAAAATTTTAAACGGAGGGAAAATATTTTGAGACAGTTATTTTTTACATTGTTTATGCTAATGATTTTTATTTCGACCGCCGCCGCGCAGGGCAAGAAGATTTTGTACGTACCGATAGACGACCGCCCTATCAACTGTGCGCAGGTTGAACAGGTTGCGAACAAGCTCGGCTACGAACTTTTGATGCCGCCCGCAGGAATTATCGGGACTAAAGGATTTAATGGCGACGCGGAAAAAATGTGGGCTTGGGTTTATGAGAACGCGCCGCAAGCTCAAGCCGCCGTGTTGTCGACCGACGCTTTGCTTTATGGAAGTCTCATCGGCTCGCGAACTCACAATTTGGACGCGGAAACGATTTTGGAACGCGCTCGGCGTTTTAAAACTTTCCACGAAGATTTTCCACATCTTACGATTTATGCACTTGGTATCGTCATGCGCACGCCGAGTTACAATTTCAAGGGCGAAGTTCCTTACTACGAAACTCACGGCGCAAAAATTTTTCAATACACTGCGCTCCTTGACAAGCAGGAAACGGAAAAGCTCACGGGCAACGAACGCCGCGCTTTGAAAAAACTTAAAGAGGATATTCCCGCAGAGTATCTTGACGACTGGTTTAAGCGTCGCGCGAAAAATTCTGACGCCAATGAACTTTTTATCGAGTACACCCGCGCAGGCGTCTTTGATTATTTCCTGCTAGGTTGCGATGATAGCGCGATGTTTTCACAGACGCACAGAGAGAGCCGCAAGCTTACCGAACTTTCAAGCGACATGGGCAAGACGCGCATTCAAGTTACGTCGGGCGCGGACGAACTCGGAATGTTGATGATTTCCCGCGCGATTAATCGCGACCGCAACGAAAGACCTTTTATCAGCGTCATTTACAACGCGGGCAAGGGCGCGGAGACTTTTCCGGCTTACGGCAACGAGCCGATTGGAATTTCTGTTGACGCGGCGATTATTGCTGTGGGCGGCTTGAGAATTCCCGCACATGAACGCGCCGACATTGTCCTTGCCGTCAACACTCGCGCGAATGGCAAAACTTTCGAGGCGTCCGACACTAAGAAGAACAAACTCAACCTGCGCGGCGACATTAAAACTTTTATGGAGCCTGTGAAAAACTTCGTGGCGAAAAATTATCCCGTAGCGATTGCCGACGTTTCCTTTTCTAACGGATCCGATAACGCCCTTATGAATCAGCTCAAGCGCGACGATTTACTTTACAGAATCAAAGCTTACAGCGGCTGGAACACCGCGACGAACTCAAGCGGCTTTCTAATCGGCGCGGGCGTCTTGACAAAGTTCATGAGCGACAAGGATGTTGCCGAGCTGTTGACGACGCGCTACCTTGACGAGTGGGCTTATCAGGCTAATGTTCGACAAGAGATCTTCAGCGCGAGCTACGGATTGCCGGGCGATGGAACTCCTTCGGATTTAAAAGATAAAGTTCAGCCGTTGGAAGTGCTTTTGAATGAGCGCATGAAAAGTTTTGCCGCCGAGAATTTGAAGTTGCCGAGCCGTTGGCGTCTGGAGGATTTGAGAGTAACTTTGCCTTGGAAGAGAACTTTTGAGTGCGACCCGCAGTTTTCAATGCGTAATTCGTAATGCGCAATGCGTAATGGAAAGGCGGCGGAAATTTTGAATACAGTCAGATAGGAAAGGTTTCATTTAGGGAAGGACGTGATGAATGTGTTCAAAAGAATAAAACAGCGCGGGCAAGTCCTTCTGCTCTACGCCTTGATGATTCCGACGTTGTTTTTCTTTGTCGGGATAACTTTCGATTTGAGCTGGTACTATTTGAACGTGTCGCGAATGCAAAACGCGGCGGATGCGGCAGTCCTCGCCGGAGCGCAAAAGCTGATTGAGCGCGAGGGTACTTTGTCGGATTACAACTACACGACCTTTGTCAACGGCTTTGACGGCAGCAAAGTTTCGCCTTCGACGCGCAACACTTTCAATGGCGACAGCATTGCCAAAGATTACGTCAGCAAGAATATTTCCGGCGACGATTCGCTTTGGCTGAACGACACGTTGACTGATGTGGTCACTAAGAATGATTTGTCTTTCAAAAGCACTCTTACGGGCGTCAAAAGCACTCTTACGGGCGACCACAATAATAATTTCGACGTCTTGTATTATCATGTCATGTTGGAAGAGGAAGTGCCGCATATGATGCTTGGCAAGTTTTTCCCCGACATGAAGGCAAAAGTTTCGTCTGTCGCCAAGATAACGCAGTTCATGAAGGGCTACGATCTTTATAGGCAAATGAAACTTTTAGAGGGCAAGCAAACTTATTCGTCGTGGTACGACATTTACAAGCAAAAAAAAGATTCGGAGCGTGCCGCCGACGACCGCAGTGTTATTTTGTCGAGTGGCTCAACTTTGGAAGACAACAGTCACTACACCGAGAGCGCGGACTTGCCCTACAACAGCAACTATCTTTTTGACAACTTGCTTGTGAGCACCGACCCCGCCGCGCCGCAAGGCTCGAATAATTCGATAGACTATTGGGCTTACAGAAGGTACAGGGAAATTAATATCAACACGGTTTATAACGTGCGCAACGCGGACTTTTACAAAGACAGCTTGATTTTGTCGAAGGTTCGCTGGGAAAATGACGACTACGCGACTTTAACTGACGAAGACTTGGCGCAAGTGCTTGCGAAGGATACGACCGACCCACTTTATGTGCGCATTGAGAGCGAGCCGCCCGGTGAACCTGTTCGACAAGTCATTATCAATGTAAATGTCGATAACACTTCAGACAATGCCCGCCCGATAGTTTTATTTTATGACGGTCCGGAGTATGACGAATCCTTGCCCGTTATCTTGAATCTCAACGCTGACTTCAAAGGGGTTTTGTTCGCGCCCAATAGCCCCGTCGTCATCAACGGCAACAATCATAAACTTCAAGGCTTTGTCGTTGCGGAAAGTTACGTTCAACTTGACGACAGCGGCTATCTTCCCATTGAATTGAACAATAACAAAATGTATGTTGACAGCTCCGGCAATGTTTACTACAAAAAAATCGGCGGCTCCTATGAAACCGTCGATAAATATAGTTTGGTTTATACTTACAACCTTGCCGCGTTGCAATTTGATTCGTTCAATCTGATTCGGCTTGAGTATAACACCGTGTTGACTGACAATTTGTTCACGACTGCGGAAGTAAACATGACGACTTGAAATTTTAAGCGAGCTTGAAAGTTATAACGTTAACGCCGTCTTTGTACGTGTGGGAATAATTTTGCGCAAGGTTATGAAGAATAGCCGCGCCGAGATTTTCCTCGTCGAAGTCGGCGAAATTTTTTTCAAGCGGATTGTGACTCTTGCCCGCGCAGGTGAACTTAATTTCGATTGTGTCGTCAACCTCCGAGTAAGTCACGTCAAGCGTAATGTCAACAGCATGTTTGCCCGCGCAGGAGTTATCAAGCATTTCATAAATCAATTCCTCGCAACAGAGTTGAAGGCGATTAGTCCTGCGCGACGCCATGCCGTATTTCTCCGCGAAAGTCTGAATGCCGCCCTGCAACTTCATCAAGTCAAAGGCGCGTTCGATAATTTCGTAGGAGAAATATTTTTGTTTGTGGATAAAGGCAATAGTCTTCGGACGTTTGGGCGCGTCGAAAATTTCTTTGGGCGTGCCCTGCTCGTAAATCTCTCCGTCGGCGAAAAATAAAATTCTCGTGGCGACTTCGCGGGCAAAGTTCATCTCGTGAGTGACGATTAACATTGTCAGATTTTTTTTTGCAAGCATACGGATAACCGCAAGGACTTCGCCGACCATTGTTGGATCAAGCGCGGAAGTCGGCTCGTCGAAGAGAATCACCTTTGGATTCATCATGAGACTGCGACAAATGGCGATACGCTGTTGTTGACCGCCCGATAAGAATTCGGGATAAGCCGCCGCTTTGGAAGTCAAGCCGACCTGCGCGAGCAAGCCCATTGCCTTTTCGCGCGCCGCTTCCTTTGTCATGCCGAGAAGTTTTATCGGCGCGACCGTCAAATTTTCCATAACGTTCATGTGCGTGAAGAGATTAAATCTTTGCCACACCATGCCCATGCTCCGACGAATCTTATCAATGTCGACGCCTTGCGCGGTAATCTCTTGTCCGTCGATAAAAATCTGTCCAGCATCGGGCGTCTCCAACAACTCAAGACTGCGAAGGAAGACACTTTTGCCGCAACCCGACCCGCCGATTATCGCAATGCGCTCGCCTTCCTCGACCGTCAAATCAATTCCGCGCAGGACTTTCAAATCGCCAAAAGATTTTTTTAGTCCTTTAACTTCAATAACGCTCATTAACCGACCTCCAAACTTTTTAAACCTCAGCAGATTGTCGAGACGCAGAAGGGGCGGCATGGACGCCGCCTCATGAAGCCGCGTTTGAACAGGAAGTTCAAGCGGCGACGCCCCCGCGAGGCGAGTTTCTTTGCTTCTTTCTTTGCTCGGTCAAAGAAAGAAGTTTAAACACAAAAGAAAAGTAAGAGACTACGCCAAGTCTTCACCGTCAGAGGCAATAACTTTCTTATACCAATAAAAAGAATCCTTCCGACTGCGCGAAAAATCGCCAGTACCGTCATCGTGACGATTAACATAAACAAAGCCGTAGCGTTTGGCGTATTGCCCCGTGCCCGCGCTCACGCAATCGATACAACCCCACGTCGTGTAGCCGATAAGCGGCACGCCGTCTTTGACTGCCTCGCCAATAGCTCTGATATGCTCGCGGAAATAGCTGATTCGATAGTCATCATGAATCACGTCGTCCGCTTCAACTTTGTCAAACGCGCCAAAGCCGTTTTCCACAACCATAATGGGCGTGTCGGGATAGCGCGACGCCAATTTGTTCAAAGTCCAACGCAAGCCGTCAGGGTCAATCTGCCAGCCCCAATCGCTCGCCTTGAGGTACGGATTTTTCGCGCCGCCAAGCATACTGTCTTGAATTTTGTCGGCGTTCTTATCCGCAGTCACGCAACTCGACATGTAGTAGCTGAACGTGTAGAAGTCAACTTTGCCCTCGCGCAAGATTTTCTTATCTTCCTCGTTGTCCATGAAGGCGATATCAATTCCCATGTCGCGATAAAATTTCTTGGCGAAGTAGGGATAAGCCCCGCGAACTTGCACGTCGCCGCAAAGGTCATTGCACAAGTTATCAGTTCGCTGAGTCTCCAACATATCTTTAGGATTTGGCGTCAAAGGATAGCGCGTCACGTGACAAATCATGTTGCCAATCATGAAGTCGGGATTAATCTTGTGACCGGCGATAACCGCCTTAGCCGACGCAACAAACTGATTGTGCAAAGCCTCAATCCTCTGCTGCGGAACGTCTTTAAGCTCGTCGAACTTACAGGGCGCAGTCCGATTCAAATCCTCGTCTTGAATAACTCCAACACTGTAGAGATTACCGACCGTCGGCGACATAAACACCATATTAATTTCGTTGAACGTCAGCCAATACTTAACTTTGTCTTTGAAACGCTCAAAGCAAGTTGTCGCGTACTTAACGAACAAATCAATCGTCGCGCGATTGTAATAGCCTCGATACTTTTTCGCCAGCTCGAAAGGCATTTCATAATGATTGAGCGTGATGAGCGGCTCGATACCGTACTTGCGGCACTCGTCGATAACATCTTCATAAAATTTCAAGCCCGCCTCGTTGGGCGTGGCGTCGTCACCGTTCGGAAAAATTCTTGCCCAGTTAATCGAGAACCTAAAGCACTTAAAGCCCATCTCCGCGAAAAGCGCAATGTCTTCCTTGTAATGATGATAGAAGTCAATCGCCGTGTGTGAAGGATAAAAAACGCCGTCCTCAATTTTTGGGCAGAAAGTTCGCGGCGTGTTCACGTCACCGCCCAAAAGCATATCGGGCACGGAAAGCCCCTTGCCGTCTTCGAGGTACGCGCCCTCAACTTGATTAGCGGCAACGGCTCCGCCCCAAAGAAAATTTTTCGGAAATGCCATAAAGGATTTGCTCCCTTCCAAAAAGTTGCGGTCATTATATCACAGCCGCCAAAAATTTTCCTGCTTTTTGCAACGGAAAATGATAAATGCTATAATGCGGCAGAAGGAGGCTTTTTAATGGAAAATGTATTCGACACCCTCGCGGAGCGCGGATTCATAGCGCAGTGCACTGACGAGGCGGAAGTTAAGAAATTACTCGGCGAGAAAAAAGTTACATTCTATATCGGCTTTGACCCGACGGCTGACAGTTTGCACGCGGGGCACTTTATCGCTTTAATGGCAATGGCGCACATGCAACGCGCAGGGCACCGCCCGATTTGTTTAGTCGGCGGCGGCACGGGAACTGTTGGCGATCCTTCGGGGCGTTCGGACTTGCGCAAGGTCATGACCGATGAAGTTATCGAACACAACTGCGAGTGCTTTAAAAAGCAAATGGCGCGGTTTATCGACTTCAGCGACGGCAAAGCGTTAATGGTCAACAATGGCGACTGGCTCCGCAAGCTCGGCTACATTGATTTGCTTAGGGAAGTCGGAGCGCATTTCACGGTTAATCGTATGCTTGCCGCCGAGTGTTATAAGCAGCGTTGGGAGAAGGGCTTGACGTTCCTTGAGTTCAACTACATGGTTATGCAGGCGTATGACTTTTACAAGCTCAACGGCGATTATGATTGCATTTTGCAAATGGGCGGCGATGATCAATGGTCGAATATCATTGCGGGCGTGGAGCTTACGCGGCGCAAGACTGGTCGCGCGGCTTATGGCTTGACAAACAAACTTTTGCTCAAGAGTGACGGCTCGAAGATGGGCAAGACGGCGGGCGGCGCACTTTGGCTTGACGAGAATAAAGTTTCGCCCTACGATTTTTATCAGTACTGGCGCAACGTCGACGATGCGGACGTTAAAACTTGCTTGAGCTTGTTGACGTTCGTACCAATGGAGGAAGTCAATCGCCTGAGCAACTTGAAGGACGCCGCCATTAACGAGGCTAAAAAAGTTTTGGCTTACGAAGTCACAAAGCTTGTTCACGGCGAGGCGGCGGCTCAAGCCGCGCAGAAGTCCGCAGAAGAAATTTTCGCGGGGCAATCCTCCGACAACATGCCGACGATTATCATCAATCTTGCTGTCGGGAAAAAGTTACTCGACGTACTCGCTACCGCTAAAATTATCGAATCAAAATCGGAAGGGCGTCGGCTCATTGCGCAGAACGGCTTGACCCTCAACGACGAAAAAATTTCCGACGTCGATTACATTTTGACGGAAAAAGATTTCCCCGCCGTCATTCGCAAGGGCAAGAAGAAATTTTACAAGCTCTTGACATGACAAAAAATTTTTCCGAACTGCTCAACAAAAAATCTTTAGCCCGATAAATTTTCGGGCTGTTTTTGTGTTAAAATAACTGCAAAAAATTTTGAGAGGAAAAATATGTCTGCAAAAAAAAATTCGACGACCACAAACTCATTCGCGCCGCCGATTTTGTTTCTGTTGTTCGATTATCTGGGCGTTGTGTTGAGCGAGCATCTTGCCTTTGTTCTGCGCGACGCCCTTGACTATTGGAACCGCGTCACTTATCTTTACGCCGACACTTACATTTACGGTTGGGTGCCGCTTTTGTTCCTGATTTTTTTGGGGCAATCGCGGACATATCGGCAAATGAAACCAGTCGTCGACACCATGCGCGAAATTTTTCAATCAGTCTTCGCGGGTTGGATCGCGTCGATAATCATCATTTATTTTTTGAAGGCAAGCAATTTATCTTCGCGGCTGTTTATAATTTTATTTGGGCTGTTCGTGCTGATAAATGTCTGCGTGATTCGCTATGTCATACTGAAATTTTTTAAGCGGCGCAACATTTTCTATGAGCCGATAATTTTAATCGGGGCGGGCAAGACGGCGGAGCGGCTGATAAAATTTTGGAAAGAAGATTTGGGCTATCGTTATAAAATTGTCGGGCTGATTGACGATTGCCCCGTCTCTAAAACTTTGCCGCGCAATTTTCAGATACTCGGCGGCTTTGACGAGGCGCGAAGTATTATCCGAGCCGCGCAGATTAAAACGGTCGTGATAGCCGCGCCTGGTCTCGACAAGGAAAGACTTCAAGAACTTATAAGTAAAATTCAACCGTACGTCAAAAATATTTCGTTCGTGCCGGATTTAATCGGAACTCCTATGTCGAGCGCGGAGCTTTCGATTTTGTTCAGCGAGAAAATTTTAATGCTCAACCTGCGCAACAATCTTTCGCACCCGTACAATCGCGCGATTAAGAGGATTTTTGATTTAACGCTGACGATTGGCGGCGGGCTGATAATTTTGCCGATAATGTTGGTGATTGCGATTTTGGTCGGCATTGACAATCGCGGGCGAATAATTTTTGCGCACAAGCGAGTTGGGGCGGCGGGGAAAAAATTTCCGTGCTACAAATTTCAAACGATGGTAGCGGACGCCGACGTTGCATTGAAAAAATATCTTGCGGAAAATCCGGAGGCACGGCGCGAGTGGGAAGAGACTTTCAAGCTAACCAACGACCCGCGAGTTACAAAGCTTGGAAACTTTTTGCGGCGAACGAGTTTAGACGAATTGCCGCAACTTTGGAATGTGATTCGCGGCGAAATGAGCCTTGTAGGTCCACGCCCGATTGTTCAAGCGGAAGTTGCGCGTTACGGCAAAAATATTCGCGAATATTATATGGTGTTGCCGGGCATAACGGGCATGTGGCAGGTCAGCGGCAGGAGCGATACGACTTATCCGGAGCGCGTCGCAATGGATACCTGGTACGTGCGCAACTGGTCGGTTTGGATTGACATTATGTATCTTTTCAAAACGGTCAAAGCGGTTTTTCGCGGCAAGGGCGCGTACTAATCATACTTTTCTTTTGCTTTTGCTGATAGTATAATGCGGCTGAATTTTTTTAACGGCTTTAACTTTCACGGAGGTTTTTGTTTTGGACATTGTTCCCATATTACTTCAAACTTTCTTGGTTGTGTTCCTGATTGCCATGAACGGCTTTTTCGTGGCGGCGGAATTTTGTTGCGTAAAAATGCGCCCGTCACGTCTCGAAACGCTGATTCAAGAGGGCAACACGCGGGCGAAGTATGCAAAGAAATTAATCGACGAACTCGACGAGGCGTTATCGGTCACGCAACTTGGAATAACGTTGGCGTCGCTGGGTTTGGGCTGGGTCGGCGAGCCGTTCGTTGCGGAGTTAATCGCGCCGCTGATTCACGCTCTGGGCGTCGGCGAGACGTTAGGGCATACAATTTCATTCGCGCTGGCGTTTTCGCTGATAACTTCTCTACACATAATCTTGGGCGAGCTAACTCCAAAGTCAATGGCGATTGCCGCGTCGGAAAAAATTTTGCTCAACATTGCCCTGCCCATGCTGGTTTTTTGGAAGGTGATGTATCCTTTCGTGTGGTTGCTCAACACGACGGCGAGCTTTGTCAGTCACCATTTGGGCTTAAACATTTCGGAGGGCGAAGTTGCGCACAATCCCGAAGAAATTCGCCTGCTCATGAAGGAGAGCCGCAAGCAAGGGCTTGTCGACGACACGGAGGTTGATTTTGTCGATAACGTCTTTGACTTCACGGAGCGTAACGTTCGCGAAATAATGGTGCCGCGCCCCGACATGGTTTGTCTTTACCTTGATAAGAGCTACGAGGAAAATCTCGCGACGATTTTGGAAGAGGAAATGACGCGCTACCCGATTTGCCTTGAGGACAAGGATCATATCGTCGGCTTTCTTCATATAAAGGACTTGACGAAAATCATGTTGGAAGGCAAAAAAAAGCCGAGCTTGAAAAAGTTGGCTCGGAAAGTTTTTTTTGTGCCGGAAAGTATGGACGTGAGTGTTCTCTTAAAGACAATGCAAACTAATCGTTCGCAACTGGCGATTGTCGTTGACGAGTACGGCGGGACGGCGGGCATGGTCACGATTGAAGACATTATCGAAGAAATTGTTGGCGATATTCAAGACGAGTTCGACGAGGAACGCCCCGACGCCGAAAAGCGCGACGAGAATCTTTATTCGATTGATGCCAAGATGTTGCTTGAGGAGTTGGAAGACGAGTTCGGCATTACGATTGACGAAGAAGGCGTTGACACGGTCGGCGGTTGGCTCAATGACAAATTGGGCGGCGAGCCGAAAGTTGGGCAGTCCGCCGCCTGCGAGGGCAATACTTTTTACGTTGAGGAAGTCGAGGGCTTGCGTATTACGCGCATTTTGATTCGCCTTGCCGCGCCGAAAAAATAGCTGATTTTTAGCTGTCAGGAGTCAGGAGTCAGGAATCAGGGGTTAGCTGTCAGCTTTCAGGAAAGGCTAAAACCTAAAAGCTGTCAGCTTTTCCCTTCTCCCTTCTCCCGTCTTCCTTTGGTAATATTCGTTGCAATGTCGATAAAAAGTTTGCCGTCAAGGTGGTCAAGCTCATGTTGAATGCAACGGGCTAGGAGACCTTCCGCCTCCAGAGTTTTTTTCTTGTTAAAGCGGCTTGTGTACTCGACACGGATTTTTTCTGCGCGGGTAACGTCGCCGAAAAGGTCGGGACAAGAAAGACAACCCTCCTCACCAACGGCGGTGCCTTCGCGAAAAGTTATGACGGGATTAATCATGTCGTAGCGATTTTTTTTATCAACGTCGACGACGCAAGCGCGAATCGAAACGCCGATTTGCGGCGCGGCAATCCCGACGCCTTCGCTCGCGTACATCGTCTCCGCCATATCGTCCAAAAGATTTCTCAAGCGTTTGTCAATCTTCTCAACCGGTTTACAAATTTCTTTCAAGACGGGGTCGCCCGCCTTTTTTATTTCAAGCAATGCCATAATTCAACCTCCCAAAATTTTATTGCTCGTCGTCCTTTTGATTGTGCTTGCGAACGACGAACTTCAGCGGCGTACCTTCAAAGCCAAAACTCTCGCGCAGGCGATTTTCGATAAAGCGAAGATAGGAAAAGTGCAAAAGCTCCGGCTCGTTGACGAAGATTATAAAGCGCGGCGGGCAAATGTCGGCTTGCGTCACGAAGAAAATCTTAGCGGACTTGCCCTTTTTACTCGGCGGCGGATTGACGGCAACTGCGTCGCGAATCAATTCATTAAGCACGCTCGTTTGAATACGCATTGATTGTTGCTCCGCGACAAATTTAACAAGCTCCGTCACGCGGTCGACTCGCTGACCCGTCAAAGCACTGATATAAACAACGGGCGCATATTGCAAAAAGCCGAGACGTTCGCGCAAGTTATCGGTGAAACGATTGGTCGAACGGTCATGCTTGTTCGGGAAAATATCCCACTTGTTGACGACGATAACACAACCTTTGCCCGAATCATGAGCATAGCCCGCGATTTTTTTATCCTGCTCGGTCAAGCCAACGGGAGCCTCAATCAACATCAGCACAACATCTGCGCGGTCAATGGCGCGGAGCGAACGAATCACGCTGTAGCGTTCAACGGCGTCTTCAATCTTCGACTTGCGCCGCATGCCCGCCGTATCAATCAGCGTAAACTTTGTGCCGTCCATGAAAAAGTGCGTATCGATAGCGTCGCGAGTTGTGCCCGGAATATCGCTGACGATAACGCGCTCTTCGCCTAGCATTTTATTGACAAGCGAGGACTTGCCGACGTTCGGGCGACCGATAACCGCAATCCTTATCTCGTCCGCGTCGTGAACTTCCGAATCACTTTCCGGAAAAGTTTTTATCACGGCGTCGAGCAAGTCGCCCAAGTTAAGCGCGTTGCTTGCGGAAATGCCAATCGGATCGCCCAAGCCCAAGTTATAAAACTCGTAAATCTCTTGTTCCAAGTTCACGCCGTCGATTTTGTTCACGGCTAAGATTATCGGCTTTTTTGAGCCGCGCAGGAGCTTTGCAATGTCTTCGTCGGCTGAAGTCAAACCCGCGCGCCCGTCGACGACGAAAATTATCGCGTCAGCCTCTTCGACCGCGATTTGAGCTTGAGCTTTAATCTCCGTCAAAATTTTATCGGCGGTTTTAATTTCGATGCCGCCGGTATCAATCAATGTGAATTCGCGATTGAGCCACGTCGCGTCCATATAAATTCGGTCGCGCGTCACGCCCGCCATGTCGTCGACGATTGACAATCTCTTTTTGCCAATCTGATTGAAAAGCGTCGACTTGCCCACGTTCGGGCGTCCGACAACCGCCACTATCGGTTTGCTCATTAAAAATTTCCCTCCAAAATTTTTCTGAACTCCGCGCCATCATGAACCGGCAAAATCTGCGCGGGCGCGAACATTTTCCGCAAGTCGTCAAGCGTCACGTCGTCTAAAAAAATTTCTTCGCCCGCCTTGAGTGCCGTCGCGGGAATTAAAATCAAATCGCGCTCGCCGCCGCGCAGTGCCTCGATTATGTCGCCGCCCGTCAAAAGTCCCGATACGTTGACGCGCTTGCCGAAAAATTTATTTTCAACGGGCAAAATCCTCACGTTCGGCTTATTGATTAAGTTCTTTAAGACTTTTGCAAAGGACGTTCCGCTCACAACGTCGACGACTAAATTTTTCCCTAGTTCCTGGTTCCTTGTTCCTAGTTCCTCAATAAAGTTGCGCGTCATGCCGATGCCGTTTTCAATCTGCGGGAAGTCGTCGTAAAACTCGGCGGGCGGCAAATTTTTTTCCGCTAGCAAATAAAATTCGTCGCCCAGATAAATAAAAGTTCGTCCGAATTCCGCGCGGGCTTTTTCCTGCCAACGTTCGACCTGCGCGATAACTTTTGCCGCAGAGTCTTTGTCGAATTGATTTAAAGCGAACTTGTCGCGGCGATATTTCGTGACGCCGACGGGCACGATTGCCAAACTCAACGCATTTGGTCGCCGCTTTAAAATTTCCGAGATTGTGAAGTCCAACTCCGCGCCGTCATTTAAATCCTTGCACAAAACTACTTGCGTATGATATTCGACGCCCGCCCGCTCCAGTTCGTCGAGTTGAGAATTAATTTTTGATCCGAGCGGCGTCCTTAGCATTTTCGCGCGAAGTTCGGGATTCATTGCGTGTATCGACACGAACAGCGGCGACAGGTGAAATTTTTTTATCCGCCGAAAATCTTTCGCCGTCAAGTTCGTCAGTGTTATAAAATTTCCAAACAAAAATGACAGGCGATAATCATCGTCTTTGATATTGAGCGTCCGCCGCATGTTAGGCGCGATCATGTCGACAAAGCAGAACACGCAATGATTTTTGCAACGCCTTATCCCGTCAAAAACCGCCGATTCAAACTCCGCGCCCAATTCCTCATCAATATCTTTTTCAAAAGCGATTATCTCCTGTTCGCCGTCCGCGTGTTCGATTAACAGCTCGATTTCTTCTTCCGCCATTAAAAAACTTAAATCTATTATGTCAAGCGGCGTCTGCCCGTTGACTTTTAAAATTTTGTCGCCCGCCGCCAGCTCCAATTCCTCAGCTAAGCTCCCGACTTCTATTCTGCTTATCAATAATATTCCTCCCGTCGCTATCGGTGCCCAAAATATTTCCCGCGAAGTCGACAAGGATTGTGGAAACTTTCAGCTTGCCGAAAACGTAACGCTCGGCTCGAAGACTCGCCCGCGCCGCGATTTTTTTGTAGACTCGCTCAAGATGATTCGACGAAATAATCTGCGCGGCGTCTTCGGTCGTGTTGGCGTCCAAAATTTTTTGCACTTCGCTTGAAGATAAACCTTCCGCCGCCGCATATGCCGCCAAAGTCTCAAGCCTTGCGTCGGCAACGCGGTTGTGCGTGTGAAAAACTCCCGCCGCGACTTTCGCCAACTTCCCAATGTGTCCGCATAAAATTATTTTTTTTATCTCGCGCTCAACCGCCGCCTCCAACATGAATCCGATAAAGTTACTCGTCTGGATTATCGCGCCGTCGTCAAAGCCCAGTTTCTTTGCAATGGTCTCGCCGATTTTGCCCGGCACAAAAATTAACTCGTCGAAGCCCGCCGCCTTTGCTACGTCGATTTGCGGCACGAGAGAATTTTTAAAAGCCTCCTCCGACATTGGGCGCAATACTCCTGTCGTCCCGATTATCGACAAGCCGCCCTCCACGCCCAAAATCGGGTTCAATGTTTTTTTTGCAAGCTCGACGCCCGCCGGTATCGAAATTTCTACTTCAAGCCCACCAACTCCAAACTCCGCCGCAACGTTGCGAATCAATCTGCGCGGACCGGGATTAATTGCGGGTTCGCCGACTTTAAGTTGAAGTCCCGCCTTCGTGATTCGCCCAACTCCAATTCCAGCGCGGAAAATAATTTCGTCGCCCGAAATCTTCTTTATCGTCGTGAAAACAGATGCGCCGTTGGTAATGTCGGGGTCGTCGCCCGAAAATTTTATGACCTCCGCGCGAACGCCGTCAGCAACTTTTTCAACGCGAGCGATCGGGATTGTTAAGGGCGTGCCGTCAAGCGCAGTAATTTCAACTTCACTAACGACTTTGCCCGTCGTTAAGAGAATCAAAGTCGCCTTGACGCCCGCCGCCGCGCAGGCTCCCGTCGTGTAGCCACTCCGCAAAAAATTTTTCATAGCAATGACCATTCCGCAGAAAGCAATCTGTGAACGTCCGTATCAGCTTTAATCAAAACAACAAATGCGTCAGTCGAATATTCGTCAGGCGCGGCTTTAATTTCTTTAATCGGCGTCGGCTTAGGAATTTCCCTGCCGTCATCTTCCGTCCACATCAACGAACAAGCAAGCAAATCCTCTGCCATATAAATTGTCTCGTAAAGGTCTTCGCCGCACGTTACCGCGCCCGCAACGTCTGGAAATTCAACATACCAGCCGCCTTCAACTGCATGATAAAAAATCGCAGGGTAAACGTATTTCACAGGCTCGCCTCCCGCCGCTCAAAGATTTTTGCACTTCGCGATGAAAAGTTTGTAAGCGTCGGTGTCGGCTTTAATCAGCGTAACAATTTCGTCGTCGGCAACTTTAACGTCTTTAATATAAGTCGGCTTTGGAATTTCTTTGCCGCCGTTTTCGATTTCAATCATGTGCTTATTCAAAAGCTCCGCCGCGTCAACCAATGTGCAATAAACATTGTTGGAACCGTGAATTTCGTACGTTTCAATCTCGCAATCGAGGTCGGGAAAACGCACGTGAAAACACTCGTCAAGCTCCTCATAGGGTTTGATAATTGCAGGGTAAACATAGCGCATAAAAATTTCTCCCTAGCGGTTGTCGTACATTTTGGCGTAGTAATTTTTGTACTCGCCGCTGATAATTTTTTCCCACCACGCGCGATTGTCCAAGTACCAAGCGACAGTTTTCTTTATGCCTTCGTCAAATTTCGTCTGCGGCGTCCAACCGAGTTCGTTTTGAATTTTAGTCGGGTCAATGGCGTAGCGTTGGTCGTGCCCTTTGCGGTCAGTCACGAACTCAATCAAGTCCTCGCTCTTGCCGAGAATCTTCAAGATTGTTTTAACGACTTCCAAGTTCGTGCGCTCGTTGTGCCCGCCGATGTTGTAGACTTCGCCGACCGTGCCGCGCCTAATTATTAAATCAATCGCCGCGCAGTGATCCTCGACGTAAAGCCAATCGCGAACGTTAATGCCCTTGCCGTAGACGGGCAATTTTTTATCATTGAGCGCGTTGATAATCATCAGCGGAATCAATTTTTCGGGGAAGTGATAAGGTCCGTAATTGTTGGAGCAACGGCTGATAGTCGCGGGGGTTTGATACGTGCGCTGATAAGCTTGGACGAGCAAATCGGCGGCGGCTTTACTGGCGGAGTAGGGGCTTGACGTGTGCAAGTTAGTTGTCTCGGTGAAAAATAAGTCGGGGCGGTCAAGCGGCAAGTCGCCGTAAACTTCATCGGTCGAGACTTGGTGGAAACGCTTAATTCCGAATTTCTTGCAAGCGTCGAGCAAAACACTCGTGCCGATAATGTTCGTGCGCAGGAAAAGTTCGGGGGCTTCAATCGAGCGGTCAACGTGACTTTCTGCCGCGAAGTTCACGACGACATCGGGCTTTTCCGTTTCAAAAAGGTTGTAGACAGCCGCGCGGTCGGCAATATCTGCGCGAACGAATTTAAAATTTTTATTACCCTGCGCGTCGGCGAGAGTTTCAAGGTTGCCGGCGTAGGTGAGCTTGTCGAGGCAGATAATCTCGTCGTCGTGATGATTGAGTTCGTAATAAACGAAGTTGCCGCCGATAAAGCCCGCGCCGCCCGTCACAATTATTTTCATGAAAATTTTCCCTCCAAAGTTTTTCTACATGATAGCAAAAAAAAAACTCCGCGACAATGCGGAGAAACTTTTTTTAGCCAAAGTAATCTTCAATGCCGTCGAAGATACCCTGCGCGGCTTTCATGACGCCTTCCTTTGAGTCGAGGAGCTTTTCCTCTTCCTTGTTCGAGATAAAGCCAAGTTCAATCAGCGTGGCGGGCATGTCGGTATTTTTGACGACGTAGAAATTGCAGGGCTGAGTTCCGCGACTGGGCGTGCCGAGTTGCTCAACCAAGTTGCGACGAATGCAATCGGCGAGCTTTTGACCTCTGCCGGTAGTGCTCTTGCCGTAGTAGTAGCCGGTTGTGCCGCGCGCTTCGGGGCGAGTAAAGCTGTCAGCGTGAATCGAAATGAAAATCTCCGCGCCGATTCGGTTGGCGACGTCGCAACGTGCGCCAAGCTCCTCAATGTCGGAGGCTTTGGCACCTTTTTCCGAAACTGTCGTATCGCCTTCGCGGGTCATGACGACTTTCGCGCCCTCCGCCTCAAGCAATTTCTTAAGCTCCAACGAAACCTTGAGCGTAACATTTTTTTCCATGACGCCCGTCGGACCGATTGCGCCCGCGTCGTTGCCGCCGTGACCGGGGTCAATGACAATCACTTTGCCTTTGAGGTTGGTGATTTTATCCAAATCATCTTCCAAATCTTTGAACGGCGTATCAATGGTTTTTTCGTCGTCTTTGCCTTTGTCTTTGCCTTTGTCTTTGTCTTTGTCTTTGTCTTTATCTTTGGACTTCTTTTCCTTCTCAAGTTTTTCGCGTTCTTTTTTCTCGCGCTTTTCTTTTTCCTTAAGTTCTTTCTCGCGTTCGCGTTGCTCCTTAATTTCGCGCTCGCGTTTTTCTTTAAGCTCGCGTTCCTGCTGTTCTTTAAGTTCCTTTTCGCGCTTGCGTTGTTCTTTAAGTTCGCGTTCCTGTTTTTCTTTAAGTTCGCGTTCTTGTTTTTCTTTAAGTTCGCG
>JBGUYA010000084.1:0-3989 GCA_045118435.1 Quinella sp.
TTGGTGTTGTTAATGTATTCGCCTTCGATTGAAGAGCCGCCGCTTGCTGAGGAGTTGCCGCCGTCGAGTGTGCCTTTAATGTTAATCGTTTTGCCCTTAGCTTTTTTGAGCGTGACGGTATTTTTCCCGATTGACAGAATAACATCGTTACCGACAGTCGCGCGGGTGTAAGTGCCGCCCGTAATGTTGAGCCTGTCGCTTGAGTCGAAATTATAGATAATGTCATTGCCGTCGCCTTTGGCGTAATCAACAACATTGTTACGGGAATTTTTTTCAAAGATGATAATGTCATTGCCCTTGCCGCCGCTGATTGTGACGTTGGAGCCTTCGCTGTCGATTTCATCGTTGCCTGCGTCGCCGATTATCAAGACTTTGGAGCCGTCGCTTTCAATGTAATCTGCGCCGTCGCCGCCCATTATCGTCACTTTGGAGCCATCATTATAAATAAAATCATTACCTTTGCCGCCGCTTATCGAGACGTAGGAGCTTTCATTGTCGATTTTATCCGCTCCGTCGCCCGCGTCAATCGTGACGTTGAAATTTTTGTTGTCGATTGAATCATCACCTTCGCCGCCAAAGATTTTGACGCGCGAGCCTTTGTTAGTAATCTCGTCATTGCCTGATTTGGCGTTAATCGTGGCGTTGCTCGCGGAATTTGTTATCGTGTCGTTAAAATTCGTGCCGTTAAGATTTTTGGCGGCGGTGTTGTTAATGAGCTTGCCTTCGGTCGGCTCGTAGTCGTCCTCCGCGCTACCGCCGTTGCGTTTGCCCTCAATGTTAAGCGGCTTGCCCTTAGCGTCCTTGAGCGTGATTGAGCCGCTCTTGACTTTTAAAACAATATCATTGCCGACAGTCGCGCGGGTGTAAGGGTTGCCGGTAATGGCGAGCGTGTCGGTTTCGGCGAAGTTGTAAATTGTATCGTGCCCGTCGCCGTTCGCGTACCGAATAAAATTTTTATCGTGTTTATTTTTTTCGAGAGTGATAATATCGTTGCCTTTGCCGCCCGCGAGCGTAACAAAGTTTCCTTCGCTGTCGATTAAATCATTGCCCAAGCCGCCACCGATTGAAACGTAGTCGCCTTTGCTCTCAATGTAATCGTCGTCTGAACTGCCGTCGATAGTCACATTGTCGCCTTCGTTGTCAATTTCATCTTTACCCGCGCCGCCGTTTATGCTGACGTTGGCGGCTTCGTTATCGATTTCGTCGTTGCCTTTGCCACTTTTAATCGTCACCGCGTCGCCGTAGTTTTCGATTGTATCTGCGCTGTAAGTCCCCGAAATAATCGTAGAGCTTTTATCGTTCACAATAACTGACATGCGCCCACTCTCCTTTTTATTTTTAATCTTAATCTGTTATAAACTCGTTGTCAAATTTACCTATCACTATTACTTTTCTTTTGAGCGCAGTAAAAGAAAAGTATGTTCTTGACATTTTGTTGAATTAGGATTATTATAACGCCCGTGATTCGGCAAGACGCCGAGCAAGTTTGAATTTCCTATGGGAGGCAGATTTTTATGATAAAGCCACTTGGAGACAGAGTAATTGTTGAAGTAGCCGAAGTTGAGCTTAAGACCAAAAGCGGAATCATTATGCCTGAGACTTCCAAAGAGAAGCCGCAAAAAGGCAAGGTCGTCGCGGTTGGCACGGGCAAGCTCCTCGACAACGGCACTCGCGCGGCTATGGAAGTTAAAGTCGATGACGAAGTTATCTTCAACAAGTACGCCGGTAGCGAAGTCAAAGTGGACGACAAAGATTATCTCGTGATTCGCGAGAGTGACATTTTGGCAATCCTTTAATTCAATGCGCAATTCGTAATGCGTAATGAAGTTCAAAGTTCATTCGGAGGTAATTAATTTATGGCAAAAGAAATTTTGTTCGATGAGGAAGCTCGTCGCGCATTGAGTCGCGGCGTTGACGCATTGGCAAATGCAGTTAAAGTTACGCTCGGACCCAAAGGTCGCAACGTTGTTCTCGAAAAGAAATTCGGCGCACCGTCCATTACCAATGACGGCGTGACAATCGCTCGCGACATTGAACTCGAAGATCACTTTGAAAACATGGGCGCACAGCTCGTTAAAGAAGTCGCAACCAAAACCAATGACGTTGCTGGCGACGGCACCACAACCGCAACTTTGCTCGCGCAGGCTATCGTTCGCGAAGGCTTGAAAAACGTCGTGGCGGGCGCAAACCCCATGATTATCAAAAAGGGTATCGAGGCGGCAGTTGCTAAACTCGTCGACGAAATTAAAAATAACGCTAAAAAAGTTGAAGGCAAAGAGGCTATCTCCCAAGTCGCCGCCATTTCTTCGGGTGACGCGGAAATCGGTCAGCTTATCGCCGACGCTATGGAGAAAGTTGGCAATGACGGCGTTATCACCGTTGAAGAGTCAAAGACTATGACGACCAACCTTAAAGTCGTCGAAGGTATGCAATTTGATCGCGGCTACATTTCGCCCTACATGGTCACCGACGCCGACAAGATGGAAGCCGTTATGGATGACCCGTGCATTCTCTTGACCGACAGAAAAATTTCCTCGATTCAAGACATTTTGCCGATTCTTGAGCAAGTCGTTAAGCAGGGCAAATCGCTTGTTATCGTCGCGGAAGACGTTGACGGCGAGGCACTGGCGACTATCGTCGTCAACAAACTGCGCGGCACGTTCAAAGCTCTTGCGGTCAAAGCTCCGGGCTTTGGCGACAGACGCAAGGCTATGCTCGAAGACATTGCGATTTTGACGGGCGGCACGGTTATTAGTGAGGAACTCGGACGCAAACTCGACAGCGCGACTTTCGCAGATTTGGGACATGCGCGTCAAATTCGTGCAACCAAAGAGGAAACGACCATCGTCGAAGGTAGCGGCGACAAGGACGAGATTAAATCCCGCGTTGCCATGATTCGCAACCAAATCGCCGAGACCAAGAGCGACTTCGATAAAGAGAAATTGCAAGAGCGTCTTGCGAAGTTGGCGGGCGGCGTCGCGGTTATCGAAATCGGCGCGGCTACCGAAGTCGAAATGAAGGAAAAGAAACTCCGCATTGAGGACGCATTGAATGCAACCCGCGCAGCTGTTGAAGAAGGCATTGTTGCGGGCGGCGGCACGACCTTTATCGATATTCTTCCTGCGCTTGACGACATTCAGGCTGAGGGCGACGCAAAAGTTGGCGTCGAGATTGTCAAACGTGCAATCGAAGAACCTGTTCGCCAAATCGCCAACAACGCAGGGCAAGAAGGCTCCGTCGTCGCTGAGGCAGTTAAGAAGTCCGACAAGGGCATTGGCTTTAACGCGCTGACCAATGAATACGTCGACATGATCAAAGCCGGTATCGTTGACCCGGCAAAAGTCGTTCGTTCGGCTCTTCAAAACGCGGCGTCAATCGCGGCAATGATTCTCACGACTGAAACTCTCGTTGCCGACAAGCCCGAACCGACTCCGCCGGCAGCACCCGGCATGGGCGGTATGGGTGGCATGGGCGGCATGATGTAAACTGCGATGCGCAATTCGTAATGCGTAATGCGTAATTGAAAGGTTGAAATTGAAATTTAAAACCCCGTCGAAAAACTCGGCGGGGTTTTTCGTTGCTTGGAATAAAGAAAAATTCCTCATATATCACCTTCCCTGTGCAAATGCTTGGTGGGCACTGCAATAAATTTTGTTGCCGAGCAAGATGCGGGGACATCTCTTCGGCTTTGTGGCGTTTATGTTGTTTTAATGGAGTTAACTGATTTTAGTCGATTCTATTTGATAATGCTTAGAAAATCATTAGAACCGAATTAAATTTTTAATCAAAAACTTTCGCCTAACTGTAGCAGAAAATATTCCGGTTTGCAAGCCAAAGCTCAAAAATTTTTCACGCATTGCGTTGAGTTGTCAAAGACATGTTACAAAAAATTTTGAAAGAGGCAGTCGCGGAGATTTGAAAGCTAAAGGTCTCATAGGAAGGTCGTTATGTGTGTTTGCAAATTTTAAGACTGATAAGCGGAATTTTGC
>JBGUYA010000085.1:0-20642 GCA_045118435.1 Quinella sp.
TGCCTTTCGCGTGTTTGCACTTCAAAGTAAAGAAAATTTATCACAAACGCGCGAGACTGTCAACGGCAATTTATCTTGAAAAATTTCCGGGCGTGTGTTAAAATCTGCGCGGCAGGTTTGAGGTGCCGGCTCTCTTCTCGAAATGAGAGGGGGTGATGTCATGGACAAATACGATTGGTTGATGCTCACGCTCAGCTTGATTCAAACCGTTCTGGCATTGCTTACGTATCTGAATTAAAACACGGATGCGAAAAAAGCCGTCTGCGACACGGCTTTCCAAACGTTTAAAGTAGTTGATTAACGGGAGGGAGTCGGTGCATTACCGACGACCTGCCACTAAAATTATCATTTTAAAGCAAAGAAAATCTATCACAAACTGTCAAACAAGTCAAGGAGTGATTGAAATGATTGTTTACGCGACGCACAAGGGCGGGAAGTATCTGCCGCTCGCCGAGAGCTTGAAGATTGATTCGACGACGCCGCGCGGACTTTATATAAATTTAACGAACCGTTGCAACTGCGATTGCGTCTTCTGCTTGCGACAAAAAAAATCTATGGCAAAAGAATCAAGTCTTTGGCTTGAACGCGAGCCGTCTGTTGCGGAGGTCAAAGCCGAGTTAGACGCCGCGCCCTGGCAAGTTGTCAAGGAAGTTGTCTTTTGCGGCTTCGGCGAGCCGACGATAAGACTTGCCGAACTTGTGGAGCTTTTGGCTTACGTGAAAAAAATTCGCCCGAACATGCCGACGCGTCTCAACACGAATGGCTTGGGCAAACTCTATCACGGGCGGGAGATCGCGGCGGACTTTGAAAACATTCTGGACACTGTGTCAATCAGTCTCAACGCCGCCACTGCCGAAAAATATTTCAAGCTCACTCGCGCTTCTTACGGGATAAAATCTTTTGACGCTATGTTGACATTCGCCGAGCACATGAAAAATTTCGTGCCGCACGTCGTCTTGAGTGTCGTCGATAAAGTAACGCCGCCCGATGAAATTTCTGCCTGTCAAAAAATTTGTGACGAGCGCGGCTTAACTCTGCGCGTCCGCCCATACGAGGACAGCTGAAAGGCAATGCGCAATGCGTAATTCGTAATTCGTAATGAAAAAATTTTTTCATAACAACGCTTGACAGCATATATATATATATATATAATTGCTCTATCCTTTTGAAAGGTGGAGTTTTTTTATGAAAAAGAAAAAGTATCGGACGCCGAAGACGATTAACATGGCAGAAAAAATCGACGCGGCACTTGTTCACGGCGTGTTGGTATTTATCGCGCGGTCATTGATGAAAAAAGGGACGCCGGTTTTCACGTCGGACTCCGACAAGCCAAGAACTTTGCAAGCTGGGCGGTGAGCTGATGTATCGAGATTCGGAAAGTTATTCGGTCGTGAAAAAAATTTTGCTTGAGTCGGTGCTGCATATTGAGGCTTTGAAGACGCGCGAGGAGGGTGAGATTTTAGTTGTCGTCAACCACGAAAAGAAACTTTTCCTGTTGAATGAGGTTGCGAAAGATTTTTTGCTCCTTTGCGACGAGCGGCGACAGCTTAAAGAAATTATTGACGAGCTTGGAGAAATTTACGACGTGGATAAAAATCAGCTGACTGATGATTTAATCGACGCGATTCAAGATTTGCAGTACAAGAGAATTTTGCGCATGGAGGCGGCGTGACTTATGGACGAGGTTGAAAAGAAATTACAGAGCGAAGAGTCAACGCTTAAAGTCGTTCAACAAGAGCGCGAAAAGTTGATAGCCGACGGTTGTTATCCTGAAAGTTTTCGTTTCCCGCTGTCAATGCAGTTTGAGGTAACGTCGAAGTGTAATTTGCGTTGCAAGCATTGTTATAATCGTTCGGGCGAAAATAAAACTCCCGACGCCATGACTGCTGAGGCGTGGATTGAGTTTGCAAGAAAATTAGTGGCAAAGGGAGGCATTCTTGAGGCGACAATTTCCGGCGGCGAGCCGTTGCTTTTGGGTGAAAAGCTTTTTGAGCTTATGGACGTGCTCCATGACGACGGCACTGTTTTTAATTTTATTTCCAATGGGTATTTGTTCGACAAGAAAGTCCTTGAGCGATTGCAGAAATATCGTTTCTATTGGGTTCAAATTTCGTTGGACAGCTACAGCTCAAAACTTCATGATGAATTTCGCGGCGTCAAGGGCAGTTGGGAGCGGGCGGCAAATGCGGCGTATCGAATTGCATTGTCGGGAATTCCGCTGAGGATTGCCTCAACCGTCACGCCTCAAGACCTTGACCACTTAGAAGAATACGTTCAAATGGCGATAAATCTTGGCGCGTCGTATTTGATGATTGGTGAGGTCATGCCGAGCGGTCGCGCCTTCGACAACGAGGAATTTCTCATGTCGCGCGAACAACTCAATCAATTTTATTCGACGATGAACGAGTTGCGAAAACGCTACAAAAATCATTTGTCAATTACGGTGAGTTCGTCGCCGCATATTCAGTTGAAATATTCTTCGAGTGAGAAACTCAACGTTGCGATTGTTCGCCCGAATGGCGATGTGCGCTTGGATTGCACATGCCCTTTTGTTATCGGGAATGTTTTGCGTGATGACGTGGAGGCGATTTGGCAAAAGTATTCGGATTGTTGGCAAAGTCCTTTGGTTAAAAAGTTTATCGAGGCTTGTGACCCGATAAGCGGGAAGAATTCTTTTGCCGAGAATTACAACGGCGAGGACATTTACTTATAAAAAATTTAGCCGCCCAACTTACAGGCGGCTTTTTTGTTGTCAAACGGAATTCTTGCTTTGCTTGAAGCGATAAATTCCAGCTCCAAATTTTCCCTGACAGCTGATTCCTGATTCCTGACCTCTTAAAGCATCACGATAAAGCTTGACGACCTGCGCGGTCTGTTCGGGCGAATACTTTTGCGCCTCAATCCTAAGCGATGCCGCGCCCAAAAATTTTTCGACGTAGGGAAGAAGACATAAATCCTTGCCGAAGAAAATATGCCAACGCTTGAATTGATCGACGCGCAAGGAATGAACTTCGCCCGCCTCGTCTTCCAATGCGTAATGATGATTCAACTTATCGGGCGTCGCAAATTCGTCATAATCGGGCAGATAAAGCTTGGCAATGTCATGGTCGGAAATCATTGACTCAATCGCGCCGTGAACGATGATTTCAATCGGCAACGGCGAATTTTCGACGACGCTACGCACTTGCGCAAAACTCAACTCAAGGGAGGCAGTCGCCTGAACCGCGCCGAGTTGCTTTAAAAAATCTGCGGCAACAGGATTGAATAAGTTAAACGAAACGTCGGCATAAAGCGGCGCACCCGTCAAAGTTTTGACAAAGTTCAACGCGCCCAAGTTCCCGACAAGTACGCCGTCAAAATCTATTTCATGAGTAAAAATCTCCGCAAGCTCGGCAAGGTCTTTGTCTTTGGAAGTGCGCGGCGTCGCCAAAATAATTTTCCTGTCGCTGTCGTGAGCAAGCTCGACGGCTTTTTCTATTTCGGCGAGAGTAAAGGGCTTGAGCGGCTTGAAAACTTCTCCGCCAATATAAATCACGTCCGCGCCCGAATCAATCGCCGCTCGCGCAGATTCAAGCGTCGAAACTCGCACGGATAACTTTGACTTGCCCGAACCTTTAATAGCTCGTTCGGAAGAAAAAATTTCATTAACAGCGTCGTCGTCAAAGTTCGGCTCGGCAACTGCGCGGGAAAAAATTCGCGGCTCGCGCTCGCCCGTTGTGCCAATGTCTTTAATCGTCGGCTGCCCAAAGGCAAAAGTCGTCGTGAAGTCGCGAACCCGATTTTGATAAAGACTTTCCCAACGCTCTTGATTGATTGCGTAACCCGTCGGGTCGTCAAGGTAAGAATCAATCTCGCGGCGATAAGTCGAAACTAAACGTCTGACAAATTCGGGCGGTCTCATGCGCCCTTCAATCTTGAAACTCACGACGCCCGCTTGAATCAAGTCGGGAATATTCCTGAACATGCACATATCGTTGAGCGCGAGCTTATACGACCAATCGTTGAGCGTCTCGCCCGTCGCCTCGTCGATAAGTTTGTAATTCCAGCGGCAAGGTTTCATGCAACGCCCGCGATTGCCGCTCTGCCCGAAAACTACGCCCGAATGAATGCACTGCCCCGACTCCGCAAAGCACATGTCGCCATGCATGAAATATTCAACCTCAATGCCCGTGCGCTCCTTGAGCAGTGAAACTTCCGTCAAAGTCATCTCGCGCCCGACAACCACGCGCGTTATCCCGAACCTTTTCAACAACTCGACGGCGCGGAAGTTGTGCGTGTTCATCATAACTGACGCATGCATTGGAATTTTTATGCCGAGTTTTCTGACGAGATTGATAACCGCCAAGTCCTGCACCAAAATCGAATCGGGCTGAATTTCGTCGAGATAGCGCAAATATTTTTCGAGCGGCGCAATCTCCTCCGCGCTGATTAAGTTGTTGAGCGTGACATAAATTTTAACGCCGCGCTCGTGCGCAAAGTCAATCGCCGCCTTTAACTGTTCGTCGCTGAAATTAAAATCCGTGCGGTGAACGCGCATGTTAAAAGCTTTGCCGCCGAGATAAACCGCGTCCGCTCCCGCCTCTATCGCCGCAACCAACGATTCCCATTGACCGGCAGGCGCAAGTAGTTCAACTCTTTTTTTGTCCATAAACGACCTCCTTATAAATTTTTTCCAACTCGCGAATGTAACTTGCGGAATTCATGAGCGCGGAAGTTTGAACGTGCTCGCGAAGTCCGATATGATAAGCCGCCAACAACTCCCTGCGCCGCGCCAACTGAACCGCTTTATTTATATAATCCATCGGACTTGCGGCAACCAACTCCGACAAATCGGCGGCGTTCAAAATCGACGCGCCCAATCGCGAGCCGTGAGTTTTGCCGCGCAGAGTGACAACCGGCACGCCCATATAAAGAGCCTCACAAGTCGTCGTGCCGCCCGTGTAGGGGAAAGTGTCAAGCGCAACGTCAATCTCGCGATACTGTTCGAGATAATCGGGGCTGTAGGGGCGCAACTCCACGCGCTCAAGCGGAAAACTCATCTTGGAAAATTTCTTGCGTATAAGTTCCTTGCCCTCGTCGAGACTGCAAAGCTTGTTCTTGAGAATCAGCCGCGAGTTCGGCACGCGCTCCAAAATCGCCCGCCACAGATAAAGCAACTCGTCAGTGATTTTGGCGAAGTTGTTAAAGCAGCCGTAAGTCATGAAATTATTTTTCTGCGCGGGAGCTTGAAGTTGCGGCGAGGGCATTTCATGAATCAAACTCGGCGAGTAGCACAGACTGCACGGCTCGACGCGCAAAATTTTTTCGGTAAAGTTCGACGGGAGATTTTCGGGCGAACAAATTTTATCCGACAGAAAATAATCGACAGCCTCAAGCCCTGTCGTCGCCGTGTAGCCGATGCCGCACATTTGAACTCGCGCAGGGCGATAAGACAAAATCGGAAGGCAACTGTCCTGCGAGTGCCCCGACAAATCGACAAGAATATCAACGTCGTCATTGTAAATAATTTCAGCCGCCGCCAACGGAGACTTGCCAATTAAATTGCGCCAGCCGACTTTGAACTTCTTAAACTTTGCCGTTATTAAATCCTTCCTGCCCGTGAAATAGCACGTCACGGAAAAATTATCGGCGTCGTAGTTTTCGAGGAGCGGCACGATAAAATTTGCAACGGCATGTTCCCTAAAATCGGGCGAGATGTAGCCGACGTGAATTTTTTTATCTGAGTCGCGAGATTTTTTATCGTGCGGAAAAGTTTTGAACGGCGCGAAGAAGGAATTGTATTTCTGCGCAAGCTCCTTTGTCTGCGTTTGCGAGGCGTCGCGATAATTTCTAAGGAACAAATGTTTTGAGTAAAGCTCGGCGGCTAACGCGTTGTTATCGGTCAGCGAGCTTGCCTCGAAAAGATTTTGCGCCGCCCGCGCAGGGTCGCCCGTCAAATACAAGCCGTTTGAACTCCAACACAATGCCTTGAACAAAAGCGAGCGCGTGATAAAAATTTCCTTGTCGATATGCTTTTCAAAGTCGGAATCGGCGGGCGTCCTTTGTCGAAGATTGAACGCGAACTTGCGCTTGTGTGCTTGAAGTTGCTCGCGCAGATTTTTCAACTCCTTGTGCGCGTCGGCAATCACGTCCGCCAGCGTTTGCAACTGCGCCTTGAGTTCAAAATTTTTAATGGCGACGCCGCCCATAACTAAACGCCCGCGCAGATGCTTCGGCTCAACGGCAAGGGCGTATTGCGCGAGGGATTGCGCCTCTTGAACGTTGCCGAGATAAAACGCCGCCTCCGCCATAATCGCAAGCCCTTCCGCAGAATTTTTATCAAGCTCCAAAATTTCACGCGCGACGGCTTGCATAGATTGCGGGTCGCCGTCTTGAGAGAACTTTTCCGCCGGCAACACCCAACCCAAAATCTTATCGTCCATGAAATCCCTCCCGCGCCACAAATAATTTTCTCAATGATAAACCAAACGCCGCGCAAAAGCAATTATGAATTAACTCGCAACGTCATGACTAACTTTTACGTATGTTCTTGCCATAGCAAAAACCTCCTGAAGTAGTTTCTTTATTCTACCACAGAAGGCTTTTTTTCTGTCGTTATTTTTGGGTTCTGTCCAAACGTCAGTGCTTTTAAATTTATGTTAACGTCAAATTGAATTCGTTGTTGGTCGGAGCAACAGGATTTGAACCTGCGACCCCCTCGTCCCAAGCGAGGTGCGCTACCGAACTGCGCTATGCCCCGACACCGAAAATTTTACACAATCGCCGCCGTCATGTCAATTAAAAATTTCACCTTTCCCACAGCAAAGCAACCGTTACGCCTTTGAACGCGGTTTTCGGCAAGGCAAATCGTGCGCCCTCGACGCAACAAAGTGCCGCCGCCTCGCAGACATTGCCGACGCCGACTGACCGCGTGACGAATTTTGATTCCTCAAGCTTAAACTCGTCGATTTTCTTCTGTAACTCCGCCACGCTGAAAAATTTTATCTCAAGCCCCATTGCCTCCGCCAACGACAAAAGCCCGACTTCGTCCTTTTTTGCGTCGACGCTCGCCAACAGTTTCACGCGCTCTATCGGCTGATGAATCATTGCGCAGGCTCGCTGAATTGCCTCGAATATTTTCAGTGAGGACGTGCCACGCCGACAACCTACGCCCGCGATTAAATTTTGCGGAATTAAATTCAAGCGCACGTCGCCCGCCGTTACAAAAACTTCTTCGCCGCGCAATATCGCCGTGTTAATCGCCTTAATCGCCTCGCGCGGTTCGGGGACAAGTCCGAGCTTTGAAACTATCGCGTCGACAGGAAATTTCCCCGCAACGTCCGTTGCCGTCGTGATAACGGGATTTGCTTCAATCGCCTTTGCAATTTCTATCGTGAGTTCGTTCGCCCGCCCGACGTGTCCGCTTAAAAGGCTAATAACATTTTGCCCGCGCTCGTCGATAACTAAAACCGCCGGGTCGCTGAGCTTGCTGACGATATGCGGCGCAATCATTCGCACAGCTATTCCCGCCGCGCAGATAAAAATTAGTCCGTCGAACTTGCCGAAAATCTCCGTGACCAACTCGGCAAGTTTAGTAAAATTTCGCCCCTTCGCGAACGTCTGACCGCCGACCTTCGCAGAAATTTTCTCGGCAAGTCGCGCCCCGTTCGCCGTTAATGAAATAATTGCTGTCCTCAATTTAAAATCTCGCCTGCCTGAACATATGACTGAATTTCGGAGAATAAAGCTGGGATTGCTGGCGGCTTTCCGAATTTAAACACTGACCGACGATAATCATTGCTGTGCGCTCAATGTTCGCCTCCTTGACCTGTTGAACAATCGTATCGAGCCGCCCTTTGATAACTTTTTCCTCGCCGGGCCACGACGCCTTGTAAACGACTGCGACCGGCGTCGACGATTTGCAACCCGCCGACATTAGCTCGCGCTTTATCTCGTCCAAAAGATTGACCGATAAAAATATGCAAAGCGTCGTTTGATGCTGTGCGAGTTTCTTGATTGATTCGCTGTCGGGGACGGGAGTGCGTCCGCCGCGCCGCGTGATGATTACCGTTTGCGTGACGCCGGGGATTGTGTATTCCTGCTTGAGAGCCGCCGCCGCCGCCAAGAAAGAACTCACGCCCGGCGTTACGTCGAATTCAATTCCACGCGCGGTCATTGCGTCCATTTGCTCCTGCACCGCGCCATAAATCGACGGGTCGCCCGTGTGCAGTCGGACGGTCGTTTTGCCTTCGCGCTCTGCCAACGTTATCACGTGCATTATTTCTTCGAGCATCATTTGCGCCGAGTTGTAAATTTCTGCCTTCGCCTTGCAAAGGTTCAAGATTTCCTCGTTGACAAGCGAGCCTGCATAAATTACGACGTCCGCCTCGCGCAAGAGCCGCTGTCCTTTGATTGTCATTAATTCGGGGTCGCCGGGTCCCGCTCCGACTATGTGTACCATTTCTTCTCCCACCTTTGAAAAAATTTTTTGCGCGAATTGATTTTATCACGCAGGGATTTTTCATGCAACGCTTATCATTGCCGCCGAAAAAATTTTTATCGCCCTTGACGAATTTTAGCGGCGGTGTTAAAATTTCTGCGTTTGATTGAAGAATGTTTATTGAAATTGTTGAGCTAGAAAGCCGCATGGCTTTCGTACCGGCGCGAGAGTTACTCCGAGTTTTTGAGGAGTAAAGCGCGAAAACTGGATGCAACGTCACGTTGCGCGGGCATAGTTCATCGGTAGAATGAGAGCTTCCCAAGCTTTAGAGGTGGGTTCGATTCCCATTGCCCGCTCCATACGAAATCAAAGAGGCACGTCAATGCGGCGTGTCTCTTTAAATTTTATCGGCTTGCTTTTTCTGTAAAGCGTGATATAATTCCCGCGTGTTGTTTCGAGGCGGTGACTTCGAGGCAAGCAAGGAGAATTTTTTGGTTGTAAGGAGATTTATTTATGGCTTTTGAAGACAAAACACTCGTATGCAAGGACTGCGGGAAGGAATTCATCTTCAGCGCGGGCGAACAGGAATTTTACGCGGAGAAGGGTTTCGAGAACGAGCCGACGCGTTGCCGCGACTGCCGCGGTAAACGTAAACGCACTCGCGAAGGCGGCGAGCCGCGCCAAATGTTTACCGTTGTCTGCGCGGAATGCGGCAAGGAAACGGAAGTTCCGTTCGAGCCGAAAAACGACCGCCCCATTTACTGCCGCGATTGTTTCGGCAAGCATCGTCCTGCACGGCGAGACCGGTTCTGATAAATTCATATCGAACAAAAAAATTTGCCCGAAGATTTTTCGGGCGTTTTTTTTATCGGTTATCATAAAAGTTTTCTGCGCGGCGTCTGCTCAACGTACAGGGCGCGAACGCTTATATCGACTGCGTGAACTATCATTCCCGTCGTGAACTCAATCGCCTCGCGAATGTAAGCTTGCGTCTGCTGAATCAGCGTCGGGATATGACTGCCGTAACTCAAGACGACTTCAAAGGAAATTGTCAAGCCGTAATCGTTGTCGCCCTGCAGCATGTGCTTGACCGAGATATTTTTAAAAGTCTTGACGAACTCCCGCGCCTTGATAATTCGCTCGACTATCGACAGGATAACTTTGTCGTCAATAATCAATTTGCCGTAGTAACTGAACACGGGGCGCACGATTGATTTTTCACCGAGCTTGCGCCGCTTGACCTGCGACTGTTTGAACAAACTTTGCAACGGATTGACCAGGTAGCCTGAAAAATGCGGCTTGAGTTCAATTGTCGGCACGGGGATTATGTGTTTGCCCTCTTTGAGCCGGTGAAACTGCGCCGCCTCAATTTCCGAACGCGACGCAATGTCTTCAATGCGTACGATTAGTTGGATTGACGGGAGCTTGAGAATTTTGGCGATTTTGTGAACCATGTTTTCCGACGTGCCGATAACCAAAATCCTGTGCGGTTGGATCTTTTGAATTGCCTCGCGAACTTCTTCGGCGTGACCCGGCAGAACGAAGATTGCCCGCCGCACCGCCATGATTTTACTTTTCTCAGTCTTGGCGGATTCGCCCGCGATAATGTGCCCGTCCTTAATCAAAATCCCGTCATCGATAATCGCGTCGGCGGCGTGTTCACGCGCAACTTGCAAGGCGCGATGACTTTTACCTGTGCCGCTCGGTCCCACAAGCGCAATCACGTCCATTTAATCTCCCTCCCTCAAAAGCTCTTTGCTTTGAATTTTTGCGCCGTCGCGAGCATTTCGCGGGCGTTTTTTATTGCAACATCTGATTCTTCGCCCGACGCCATTCGCGCAATTTCTGAAACGCGCTCCGAGTCGTTGAGCCGCTTAACTTTCGTGACTGTGCGTCCGTTGACCTCCGACTTTGTTATTTGCAAGTGAAAATCTGCCATGCTTGCGATTTGCGGCAGATGTGTTATGCAAAGGACTTGCCGCCCGCGCGAGATTTTTGCGACGGACTCCGCAACTGTTTTTGCCGTGACGCCGCCAAGCCCCGCGTCTATCTCGTCGAAAACCATTGTCTCCGCCGAATCCTCACGCCCTGCCGAGTTGGTTTTTATTGCCAGTGCAATTCGCGACAACTCGCCGCCCGATACCACTTTTGACAGCGATAACATTTCCTCGCCCGCGTTCGCAGAAAATTTTATGTCTACCTTGTCGCCGCCGTTTGAAGATAATTTTTCCACTGGCTCCACGACGATTTTAAATCGCGCTTGCGTCATGCCGAGCCGCCGAATTTCTGATTCAATCGCCGCGCTTAAAGCCTCTGCCGAAGTTCGACGCAGTTTTAAAAGTTCGCCCGCGCAGATTCTTGTTGCCGCCTCAAGCTTTGCAAGTTCCTTTTGAAGTTGAGCGACGTCCGAATCAAAATTCTCTGCCTCCGAAATGTCGCCGCGAATTTTTTTGAGCCGCTCCAAAATCTCGTTGACACTCGCGCCGTACTTGCGCTTGAGCTTGAAAATTAAATCCGAACGCTCCTGCAACTCGTCCAAGCGTTCGGGCGAAAAGTCCAAGCCCTCGCCGTAGTCGCGAATTTCCTCATAAGCCTCGTGCAAATTTATCTCCGCGTCTTCAAGAAGTTTCCGCGCCGAATTCAATTTATCGTCGTAACGCGCGACCTCGTCCAACTTTTTTTCGACACGCGCCAACGCCGTTAAAATATCAAAGTCGCTGTCGTTGAGAATCTGCGCGGCTTGCTGAACGTTCTCGGCGATTTTCTCCGCGTGCGACAGTTTTTTTATCTCCGCGTCGAGTTTAGAATCTTCATCGGGCTTGAGCTTGGCGGCAGAAATTTCTTTCTCCTGCCAACGCAAAAATTCCAGTCGCTCCAAGTTTTCCGCCCGCGCCGATAATTTCTTTTCTAACGCCCGCGCCTTTGAAGTCAGCTCGTGATACAGCTCACGGAATTTTTCAAGCGTCGCCGAAATTTTTTCGTTGTCTATCAGCGAATAAATTTTTTCCTCGCGAAGTAGCTCCAAACTTTTATTCTGCCCGTGAACGTCAACCAAGTCCGCGCAGATTTTTTTGAACTTGGCAAGAGTAATTGGCTCGCCGTTCAAAGTGATAGAATTTTTTTCACTGCGCGAGATTTTCCTCTCGACCGTAAAATTTTTGTTGTCGATAAAAAAATCAGCCGCGACGCGCAGATTATCTGCGCCCTTGCGAATTTTGCTCGCGCCCGTCCGATTGCCAAGAATCGCGCCGAGTGCCTCAATCAAAATCGATTTGCCCGCGCCCGTCTCGCCCGTCAAAATGTTCAAGCCCGCGCCGAAGTCGACCGTCACTTTCTCAATCAGCGCGAAGTTCTCAACCGTCAAAGTCTTGAGCATTTATTTTTTGCCCGTCGAGCCGCGTTTAGTCAGCGGAACATTTTCCTTGCACAACGGGCAATCTTCGGGCTTGTAAGTCTCAACGTCCATGTGCAGGAGTGCGAAGCTCGGCACGTCACCGAAATTGACCTTGCCGCCCGACCTGTCAACCAACATCGCCACTGCAACGGGAATTCCGCCGAACTTTTTAACAACGTCGATAACCTCGCGAACCGAACCGCCAGTTGTGACAATGTCCTCGACAATCAAGACGCGCTCGCCCTCGTGAAGTGTGAATCCTCTGCGGAAGGTCATAACACCATCGACGCGCTCCGTAAAAATCGCGCGAGTCCCAAGAGCCTTGCCCGTTTCGTGCGCTAAAATTATCCCGCCCGTCATCGGTCCGACAACGGTCTCAATCTGCGCGTCCTTGAAGTGTTCAGCCATAGCCTTGCAAAGTTTCTCGGTCATTTTCGGATTTTGGAGCACGTTGAATTTCTCTACATAGTGAGCTGAATGGTTGCCTGATGTCAAACAGAAATGCCCGGTCATAATCGCGCCCGTCTCAACAAGCAGGTCGTAAACTTCTTTCTCAGTCATGATTGCATCTCCTTTAAAATTTTTTCCGCCGCCGCGCGAGGATTTGCCGCCGCCCTTATCGGTCGTCCGATTACCAGATGCGTTGCGCCGTTTTGAAGTGCCGCCGCTGGTGTCGAAATTCTCTGCTGGTCGTTGATGTCGGCTCCCGCAGGTCTTATGCCCGGCGTCACGATTAAAAAGTTTTCTCCGCAAGCGTCGCGAATCAACTTTGCCTCCTGCGGCGACGCAACTACTCCGTCAAGTCCTGCCGATTGTGCAAGCCTCGCGAACTCAACGACTTGCTCCGAAATTTTCAACGCGCCGCACCATTCCGCTTGATTGATGCTCGTCAAAATCGTTATCGCTATCAACTTCGGACGTTCGACGCCGCGCAGTTCGGCTTCTCTTTTTAAAGCCTCAGCCGCAGTCTTCATCATTGTAAAGCCGCCCGACGCATGAATGTTTAAAATGTTCGCGCCCAAGTTCATTAACGAGCACAAGCCACCCGCGACCGTATTTGGTATGTCATGCAGTTTCAAGTCGAGGAAAATTTTCTTGTCGCGAGCTTTGAGCCACTCGACTACGCCCGCGCCCACGCTGTAGAAAAGTTCCATGCCGACCTTGTAAAAATTTACGCTGTCGCCCAAATCCTCGACGAGCTTTTTAACGTCGTTCATGCTGTGGAAGTCAAGCGCAACTATCAATCGTTCGTCAGCCATATTAAACCCTCCGTCAAAAATATTTCCTTGAAAAATTCTGTACAAAGCTTTAAAATCCTTTCTACAACAAAAAGAGGAAGTGATAAAAAAATGTGGCGCGGACTTTACACGGCGGCGACTGGCATGATTAGCGAACTCAAGCGCACTGACGCTATCTCGAATAACATTGCCAACGCCGCGACGACCGGTTACAAACGCGATGTGACCGTTCACAAGGAATTTCACCCCATGCTGATTAAGCGCGTCAACGACTTCAACGAGGGCAGTATTCTCGGCGTGAACGGCTCGCCCTTCGGCAACCTGGCGGCTCTCGGTACGTCGAAAAAGGACGTTACGCAGATTAAAGGTTTTAGTGCCAACCCGTTTTACAAACCCGGTATCGGCGAGCTTGGCTTAGGTGATTATATCGATGAAGTTGCCGTTGACTATCAGCAAGGTGCGATTGAGTCGACTGGCAACACCTTTGACTTGGCGATTGTCGGCGACGGATTTTTTGCCGTTGAAACTCCCGAAGGCGTACGCTACACCAGAAACGGCGCGTTCTTCAAAAACAGTCAAGGCTACCTGCAGGACATTCGCGGCTACAATCTGCTTGACACGCAGGGCAATCCGATTCGCATTCCCGGCAATGTCCCCGATTCGCGCGTCGTTGTCACGGGCAACGGCACAATTTCTATTCCGGGTACCGAGACGCAACTTGACATTCAAACCAACCGTTGGAGTGCTGTCGGCGATATGGATAATCAGCAAACGCTCGCGCAGATTCAGTTCGTCGAGTTCGGCAATCGCCTCGCCACTCAAAAGCAGGGCGACAATCTTTATTACCTTGTCGACGACAACGAAGGCAATCAACCCGTCGCGCAGGGCGTTGAACAAACTGTTCGCGAACGGATTATGAATCCCGACATGCAGCCGCGCCCCGCGTCGGGAGAAGTTTTGCAAGGTTCATTGGAAAAATCCAACACAGCGATTGTCTCGGAAATGGTTGAGTTGATTCATAATCACCGCATGTACGACGCGAACGCAAGGGCGGTTATGACGCAAGACGCCATGCTTGATAAATCTGTTAATTCTATCGGCAGTCTAAGCGGCTGATGCAATTAGGAATGTGAAATTAGGAATGTGTAATTATGATTGAAATTAAAGGCTTAAAAAAATCGTTCGGCGACTTGCACGTTTTAAAGGGCATTGACTTGCACATTGACGAGCGCGAAGTTGTCGTTATTATCGGTCCTTCGGGTAGCGGCAAGTCAACTTTGCTCCGTTGCATAAATTTTTTGGAAGAGCCGACGGGCGGCACTATCACTGTTGACGGCATTCCTATGGACAGCGAAAAAAATATCAACAAAGTCCGCGAGGAAGTCGGCATGGTTTTTCAACGGTTCAATCTCTTTCCGCACATGACAGTTCTTGACAATATCACGCTCGCGCCTATGAAGGTTCGCAAAATGGAGCGTTCACGCGCAGAGACGACCGCGCAGGAACTCCTTGACCGCGTGGGCTTGGGTGACAAGGCGGACGCTTATCCGAATCAACTAAGCGGCGGGCAACAACAGCGCGTCGCAATCGCTCGCGCACTCGCAATGCAACCAAAAGTTATGCTGTTCGACGAGCCGACAAGCGCACTTGATCCCGAAATGGTCGGCGAAGTCTTGGACGTCATGCAAAGGCTTGCGGAAAGCGGCATGACTATGGTTATCGTTACTCACGAAATGGGCTTTGCTCGCGAAGTCGGTACGAGATTATTATTTGTCGACGGCGGCTATATCGTCGAACAGGGCAACCCGCGCGAAGTCTTCGAGCACCCAAAAGAGGAACGCACTCGCGCTTTCCTGTCAAAAATTTTATAAGCATTGGCAATAAAAAATCCCTTCCATGTTGAATTGTGGAAGAGATTTTTTTTCGCCGAAATGCAAATCTATCTTGGAATAGTTCAATGTCTCCTACTTGCTCAAAAAAATTTTGCCCGCGCTTTTGAACTTCCACTTGTCACCGACAAACTCAAAAGTCGCCGCCCGCTCGACGCGTAATTTTGAATAGGTGCCGCCGTCAAAATTTGATTCAAAGATGACGCCGAACGCCCGCTCCGCATGATGATTTTCGGTGTAGGTTTTGAGATTGGGCACGACCGCGAAAAGATTTTCCTCGACCTCGAACGCCCAAAAGTCTCCGCCGACAAGGCTTGCCGCCTCTGAAAATTTCGGCGCGATTTTAGGGCGATTCATGCGCTCTTCGACGTTGGCGCAACTGAACGCGCGAACTTTGTAGCGTTTTAAAAACTTCTCGCGGGCTTGACGGGCACTGAAGCCGCTCAACTTCTCCAGCGCGTTGAAATCCGCCACAAATTTTTCCCCGACCGAATTATTTTCTTGCGCCAAAACTTTTTTCTCATTAACCTTTCCCCTACTGGTTCCTGATTCCTGATTCCCGGTTCCTAAAATCTTCAACTCGGCAATGAAAATCGGCTCGACCAAAAGTTTTTTGACGTCGCGATTTTTCTTGTCGACATAAAAGTTGTTGGCATCGCGGATAAGCTCCTCCTCGTCGAAAGTAATTCCCTCCGCCCAAAGTTTTTGCGAACTGTTGAACCGCTCGACGAAAATTTTAAACTCGCGCAGGTTGTTAATCGTGACGCCCTCCGAAATGTCATACGCGCTGATAAACGCCGCCGCTTGCTGTTCGCCGCCTTGATTAAATTCCGCACCCGCCAATACCGCCGAGTAAATGAACTCGTCCGCGTCGCCGAACATCTCGCGATTGATTTTGTCCTCGTCAAAAAATTCCTCGTCGTTGGCAGGTTTCTCGACAATCATGCCCGCCGCAACTTCAATCTTCGGTTGCGGACTCAAATGCAGATAAAATTTTTTGTAACTCTCAAGCCCGCTCGCCGCCACGAAAATCTTTTCCAAAACGTTAAGATAAATATTGCCGTCAAGCTCCGCGCCGCCCGCAAGCCATTTGAAAATCCGCGCACCGTTGCCGCCAACAAACACGTGCGGAATTTTTTTCTCGCGATAATGCCCGTAATCATGCAAAACTTTGACCAGCTCGCCGAGATAATGGAACAAGCCCGCCGTCGCGAACTGCGCCGCCTGCAAGACGTTTTTAATCGGCTCCTTGCCCGTCTTGAACTTCAAATCGGCAAGATATTTGTCGCTGTGCTCGCGCATGTCGGCATCAATGACCGCTTGCCGCTTGGTCTCGTCGTTGAGCTTGCTCGAAATTTTTTCGTCGGCGAAAAGCTCGTAGTTGTCATAAATCGGCTTGAACATTTGCCGCGCGGCGTAGCGAATCGAAGTGTGCCAAACAATGCGGGGCGGCTCGCCGCTGATAACGGAAATATCGGTTGTGCCCGCGCCAATGTCAACGCAAATTGCCCCCTGCGCGAAGTTGCCGCTCTTGCCGTCAAGTTTGTTGAAGTGATAGGCGGCGGCTTTGCTCTCGGAGTAGAAGGAATCGGGAGTCAGGAATCGGGAGTCAGGAATTGCCTCGCGACAAATTTCTTGGAAGGAAATTTTCTGCGCTTGAGAAAACGCGGTAGGGTAGGAGAAATTCCATTGAACGTCGTCGACGCCGAGAGAGGACGCCTCCGCCGCCGCTTGAAGACAAATTTGCTTGATGTAAGCGGCAGTCTTGCGCCGCTGGCGGTCGTCGTCTTGCCATTTCAAATTCGCGTCGATTTTTTGCGCGAACTGCTCGAACACGCGAACATTTTCCGAACTCAACAGGAAGACATGCCCGTCAATCAACGGACGAATTTCTTTCAATTCTCCGGCGTTGAGCAAGTGGAAAATGCTCAAGAAGGAGCCGTCAACCCGCGCGGGCATTTGCGACGGGATAAAGTGCCGATAAGTTTGCGTGCGTGCGCCGCCGCTGTTCGTGACTTGAAACAAATGCGGCGAAAAATTCAGCGGACGCGGCGCGTTGTCGTTCTCCGAATAAAAAATCATCGTGGAGCTTGTGCCGAAGTCGACGCCGATTTTCCAACTCAAATCCGCGTTGCGCTCAATCTTTTTCGGCAAGTTCAAAATGATTGCGCCGACCTCGAAAGGTTTCCTGCCGATATGCGGCGGCGGATTGTATTTGCAAATCAAAACTTCAGGGAACTCGTCAAGCTTGACGGTGAAATTGTTTTTAGGAACCAGGAACGAGGAACTAGGAACTAGGGGTTCGACAAAATAAATATCGTCGGCGGGCGCGTCGCCGTCAGAATAATTTTCGTAGTGGAGAAAATAATCATGCCAATCTGCGCGGCGGAAGTTCGGATAAATCTCGATAACCGGAACTTCGCGGTCAATGTAAATCAGCTCGCGCTTGGGATAAGTCTTCGTCCAACGAAAATTCTTGCCCTTGCCGTCGACGCCGCTAAGCGGGAACTCGAAATGCAGATAAAAATTTTCTTTGTCGTCGGAAATTGCCAGCCGCGCAGAAATTTCTTCGGGCGAAAAAATTTCCAACAGCTCGCGCTTAATCGGCAGAATCGGCGTCAAATCCTTTTCTGACAAAGAATCCATGCCTTGAATTTTTGGCGAGTTCGGAAAGGCGTTGGCGGGTTCGGTGACAGCCATGCGCTCATGAAAAAAGTCTTCGGGCTTGCGGAACTCGATACCTTTAAGAGACGTGCGCCCGATTTTTTTACGATTTGTAAGTTTATCAGCGGTGATGTCGTTCGCGCTGATACCTTGCCACACGACGAGCCGCGCAGGGTCAACGCCTTCAAACCGTGCAAAATCCCTAACGAGTTCGGGCGAGATAAGCAACAGATTTTTTTTATCGTTGAGCAGACGAACGGCAGAGTCTTCAAAGCGCGGCTCCCTGCCTTTAATCGTGTCGTCGAGGAGGCGGGCAACTCCTACATGCAGATTTAAATTCGAGGCGACGAGTTCAAAAGTTCCGTCGGCAAGCTGCGCGTTGGCAACGTCGCGTTCGTAGTCGGCAAGGCATTTCAACAGCGCGTTAGAAATTTCTTTAGCCTTCGCGCCGTTCTTGTCTATCCTCTGAATTTTGCCGTAAAGATTTTCGAGCCAAAGCTTGAGCGCGGCGAGTTCGGCGGGCGTGAGGAACTTAATCGGGTCGGTTAAAGTTCTTTGATTCGCGCTCCAAGGCGTGAAGATTTTACCCGCAAAAATATTTTCATAGTCCGCCGCGCAGGAGATTAAAGTTGTCGGCGAAGTCATTGCCAGCGGCAAGCCGTTGAAGAAAATTAAGTAAACGTCAGTCAGCCACGCCGATTTATTTCCCGTGAGTGATTCTTGCGGCGCGAGCGACTTCAAAATCTGCGCGAGGTCGGAATTGTCTTCAAGCAGATTAACTTGCTCCGCCTTTAGGTCAAGTTGCTTAAAGTTTTTGAGCGCGAGCATTGCCAAGAGTGCCCGCCACTCCCCGCGAACTTTTTCATGTAAGCCCGTGATAAATTCCTTCGTCGGCTCCAAGTCGAACAACGCCATTTTGAAAAGCAACGGGCGCGCCCACATGTCCGGGATTGAATCAACCGAGCCCATATCCTTTATCGATTCGCCGCAGTCGAGGCTGTTCGCTAAGCCCTGCAGGAAATTTATATCCGTTTCCTTCCAAACGCCCGCCCGGTCTTTTAAAATCTTCGAGACTTCCTCGTTGACCTTCGGGAGCATCGGGAAATATGATTTCGCCATACAAACACCCTTTCCAAAAATTTCCGCGCTAATTATACCAGAAAAAATTTTTTCAAAAAGCTTGATCAGAGTCTTTGGATCAGCTACAATGAAAAAAATTTTAAGGAGTGAATTTTATGGCAGACATTAACAACGTCAAGTCCAACAAGTTGTTGAGCGGCACAAGCGGTAGCGAATCAATTCAAAACGGTGGCTATTGGAATGTCTCCGACCACAGAGGCGGCAGAAAAGTCACAATCGCGGCGGGCGCGGGCGACGATTTCGTTTTCAACAATGGCAACTACGCCATAATCGACGCGGGCAAGGGCAATGACTCCATTGGCAACGGCGGCGGCAACAAAGTTTCAATCAGCGCAGGCGACGGCGCAGATACGATTCAGAACTGGGATAACTACGACGTGACAATCAACGCGGGAGCCGGCGACGACCACATTGAAACTTGGAACGCGAACAAACTTTCAATCGCGGCTGGCTCCGGCAATGATTATGTTCGCAACAACGGCAATTACGACATGACGGTCAACGTGGGCGACGGCGATGATACCATCGACAACGAGCAAAGCGAAAAAATTTCAATCAACGGCGGCAAGGGCAACGACAATATCAACAACTGGAACGTCTACGACTCGACGATTGCGGGCGGCAAAGGCAACGATCATATCTACCTTTCAAGCGACTCCGAAGACAACGTTATCCAGTACAACGACGGCAACGGCGACGACACTATCGAGGGCTTCAGCGTAAGTACGACGTTGCAAATAGGCGGCGGCACCGGCACTTACTCGACAAAGGCGAGCGGCAAGGACGTTATCGTCAAGGTCGGCAAAGGCTCAATCCTCTTGAGAAATGCTTACGCAACCACCACCACGCTCAACATTAACGGCGAGGCAATTGCGCTCAAGAACAAGGCGGTTAAGCTGACCAACGAGGACAATAACATTGAAGTTTTGAGAGAGTCCGTTTCAATCGTCGGTAGCGATAATGAGGATTGGATTAACAACTACGCCGACGCGGTCACGATAAAGAGCGGCGAGAGCAACGACCACATTTGGAACAACGGCGGCGAAAAAGTTTCAATCAGCGCGGGCAACGGCGAAGACGAAATTCACAGCGACGGCGCGGACGTGACTATCATCGGCGGTAACGGCGACGATTACATTACTCTCAGCGATACCTCCGAGAACAACGTTATCAAATACAGCTCCGGTCACGGCAACGACGTTATCGAAGGCTTTAACGCAACGTCGAGCTTACAAATCGGCGGCGGCACAGGTACCTACTCCACGACGGCGAGCGGCTACGATGTCATTGTCAAGGTCGGCAAGGGAACTATCACGCTTAAAGACGCTTACGCCAACTTTGGAACCCTTAACATTAACAAGAAAGCTATCGCGCTTGAGAAGAAAGTTATTCAGCTCGGCGACGATTACGGAGCCAACGATTTTCTAAGAGGTTCAATTTCAATCGTCGGTAGTGCAAACAACGATCAGATTAACAGCGGCGGCAAATCAGTTACAATCAGTGCCGGCGCGGGCGACGACAACATTAACAACAACGGTAGCAAAGCTAAAATCCTCGGCGGGGACGGCAACGATGAACTCCGCAACGGCGGCAACTCGTCAACGATAAGCGGCGGCAAAGACAATGATTACATTGAGAACAATAACGGCTCGAACGTCTCAATCACAGGCGGCGCGGGTGACGACGACATTCATAACAGCAACGACAAGAAAGCCAAGATTGACGGCGGCGACGGCAACGATCAAATCCGCAACAACGACAGCAACTCAGCGACAATCAGCGGCGGCAAAGATAATGACTACATTGAGAATAACAACGGCTCAAGCGTCTCAATCAATGGCGGCGCGGGCGACGACGACATTCATAACAACAACGGCAAGAAAACTAAGATTGACGGC
>JBGUYA010000086.1:0-2671 GCA_045118435.1 Quinella sp.
GTTGCGCTTGTAGACTACGCAGATTTGTTCGCTTTGCGCGTCGCGGAACACAAAGAAATTATGGTTGAGCAGGTTCATTTGCATGATTGCCTCTTGCACGTCCATAGGTTTCACGACAAAGCGTTTCGTCTTGACAATGGGATATTCGCCCTCGTCTTCGTGTTCGACTTGAACTTTTGCATCGACGAACGCTTCGGCTCTCATGCCGCCGTTGCGGAAACGACGCTCCAGTTTTGTCTTCTGCTTATGAATTTGGCGTTCGAGTTTTTCCACGACCAAATCGATTGACGTGTACATATCGCCCGTTGACTCTTGCCCGCGCAGAATCAGCCCGCCGCGCACTTCCGCCGTGACCTCGACAATTTGCCGCTCCTTCTCAACCGAGAGCAGTACCGCTATTTCGTCCATGTTGTCAAAGTACTTCGTGATTTTGCCGACGCGCTTTTCCACATATTCGCGCAACGGCGGCGTGATTTCGATGTTCTTGCCTCTTATGTTGAATGTTGCCATGACTCCAACAGCTCCTTCCGCTATTGCCTGTTTTGCTTTTATATTCGGCGCGGCGCAAATAATTCCTTTCACGTTAAAAAAAACTTGCAAAGGATTTGAATTTTGTTTACAATATGGCGCGAAGTCAAGAAAAAGATTTTCGGAGGGTGCCGCTTGTAAAAATTTTTGAATCTCTTCGACAGGAGGAGAAAAGTTTTTTTGGACATAGCTTAGTTGAAAGAGTGGGCGCGCGTCCACTCTTTCACGTTGTAAAGGAGAAAATTCCAAAATCATTACGAATTGCTTTTTGGGGGTGAGCGATTGAGCAAAGTTGAATCACAAGTTGAAGAGTTGCTGGCTGAAATTCTGCGCGACACGGATTTTGAATTGGTCGACGTGGAATATGTCAAGGAGCGCGATTGGTATCTGCGCGTGTTTTTGGACAAGGCGGGCGGCATTGACTTGGACGATTGCCAAAGTATCAGCGAGAAACTCGGCGCGAAGTTGGATGAAGTTTCGATAATCAACGGCGCGTATATCTTGGAAGTTTCGTCGCCGGGCATCGACCGCATTTTGAAGAAGGACAAGGATTTTCTTCGCGAGGCGGGCAAAGTTGTTGACGTGACGTTGTACGCGCCGCTTGACGGAAAAAAATTATTTGTCGGGGAACTTGAGGGGCGCGACGAAAAATTTTTGCGCCTTAAGGATATGGAGCCGTTGCCGCGAGAAAAAGTCGCGCAAGTTCGGTTGCACATTGATTTCTAGGTATTAGGTATTAGGTTTTAGGTTTTAGCTAACCCCTAATACCTAACCCCTAATCCCTAACACCTATAAGTTGGGAGGAAGAATTCACTTGGCAGTGAGAAGAAAACCGCAAGAGTTAAGTTTGATTGACGCAATAAAAGATTTATGCGCCGAGAAGGAGATTAAGCCGGAAGTCATGTTCGAGGCGGTGGAAGACGCGCTCAAGGTTGCCTACAGAAAAAATTTCAATCAGGGCGACAACGTCGAGATAGTGCTTGACCGCGAGGACGGTAGCTTTCATGTTTACGCGCTCAAAAGTGTCGTCGAAGAAGTCAGCGACCCCGTTATAGAAATTTCAAAGGAGGACGCCGAGAAAATCAGTCCCGGTTGCGAGATTGATGACGTTGTCGAGATTGAAGTCACGCCGAAAAATTTTGGCAGAATCGCGGCGCAGGCGGCTAAGAACAGCGTCGTTCAAAAGTTGCGCGAGGCGGAGCGCGGCGTTATCTATGACGAGTTCACCAACCGCGAGAGTGATTTGGTTCGCGGGAAAATCGTTCGCGTTGAGGACGGCAATTTTATCGTCGAAGTCGGCAAGACGGAGGCAATCTTGGTTCCGACCGAGCAATCGCCCGTCGACAACTATACAATCGGCGATTATGTTCGCGCTTACATTATCGAAGTTAGGAAAGGCGGCAAAGGTCCGCAGGTTTATCTTTCGCGCACTCATCCGAATTTTTTACGGCGGCTTGTCGAGATTGAGATACCGGAAATTCAGGAAGGGCTTATCGAGATAAAGGGCGTCGTTCGCGAGGCGGGATACAGAGCAAAAGTTGCGGTCAATTCCAAAGATCCCAATGTCGAGGCGGTCGGCTCGTGTATTGGTCAGCGCGGTATCAGAATTCAGCCCGTGCTTGACGAACTCGGCTCGGAAAAGTTGGATTTGATTGAGTGGAGTCCGAAGGCGGGCGTCTACGTTGCCAATGCGCTCAGCCCGTCAAAGGTTGTCAGCGTAGCGGTCAGTGACGACGATAAAAATTGTCGCGTAGTTGTGCCCGATAATCAGTTGAGTTTGGCGATTGGCAAGGACGGGCAGAACGCTAGGCTTGCGGCGCGGCTCACGGGTTGGAAGATTGATATTAAAAGTGTCAAGCAATCTCAAAATTCGCCAATGCCCGATGATATGCATGAAGTCGACATTTCGGAGGCAATGGCGGTGTTCAAGCCGCGCCAGAAGAAAAATCGGAAGTAGCGTCCCCTTTTTGCCAAAAAGTGGATTCGCAAAACCGGCTGAAGTTACCGTTGCTCGTCGCGCTGATTCAGGCTAGAAATTTATTTTGTTTTGTTGAACATACTTTCTTTGACCGGGCAAAGAAAGTATGCAAAGAAACCCGCCTCGCAGGGGCGTCGCCGCTTGAACTTCCTGTTCAAACGCGGC
>JBGUYA010000087.1:0-13236 GCA_045118435.1 Quinella sp.
GGCTTTAGTTGAAGTGAACGGCGTCACAGCGACGGGCGGGCTTGTCATTGACACGGAAAATAAAATCGTCACGGTCGGCGAAAGTTCTTTGGATACTTTGACAGTCACGATAAGCGACGGATACAGCTTGGCATTGGGCGACGTTGAAACTTCTTCGACGCAAGAGGCGGCTTGGAACTTGAGCGGCACGACGGCTATTTATTCTGCCTCTTCAACGACGGCGGGTTACACTCTCGACGACAACCAAATCAGTTACGTTGAGGCAAGCGGCGGAAAAAGTTTAATCAAACTGCGCGGGATTGCGAGTGCTCCGAAGGTCAAGGGCAATGTCGTTAAGCTTGCGCCGAAAAATTTCGCGGGTAATGTTTCAGTCGTGGCGAGCGGCGGCTACAATTTTGAACTCGGCGGCGGCTATTATTCAAACAAGACCTTCAGCGGCTCGGCGGACGACGACTTTATCACAATCAAAGGCTCCGCGCCGATAATTCAAAGTAGCAACGGTCAAGACACCATTGCGGGCTATACCGCCAGAAATAAAATCAGTCTCGCCGCGCAGTTCGACTTCGCTGTTGACGGCGACGACGTGACTTTCAACTTCGACGAAAACGCCTTGACGATTCAAGACGGCGCGGGGAAGAAAATCAACGTGAACTCAACCGTCAACTACTACACCGCCGACGGCATTCTCGACAAAAATAAAAAGTCAATTATGCTCGCCGCCGACGTTGAAAACTTTATCGCTACTTCAAACCTCAAGACGATTAACGGCTCCGCGACCGATTCAATTTCAATCGTCGGCAACGGCAAGGCGAATATAATTTACGCGGGCACGGGCAATTCAACGCTCGCGGGCGGCAGAGGGCGCGACACTCTTCACGGCGGCGACGGCGCGGACGTTTTTATCTATAGCAAGGGCAAGGATATTATCGAGGACTGCGCGGCGGGCGACGCGATAAGTCTAGGCTCCACGCTTAAAAGTTTCAAAGTTAAAAACGACGACGCGTTTATAAAAGTCAAGGGCGGCTCCGTGACCGTCAAGGACACCGCAGAATTTAGGCTTATCGAAGGAGGCGCGGAGAAAGTTTTCAGCGGCGGCAATATTTTCAGCACAGATAAAACCGCCGTGACCTTGTCTTCCGCCTTCAAGGGAGCGTTTGAACTCGACAACTATAAATCGGTCGACGCCTCCTTTACAAGTAAAAAAGTCGCGCTCGTCGGCAACGACGCCGATAATTATCTTGTCGGCGGTAAGGGCAAAGACTGCTTGACGGGCGGCGCGGGTAACGATTCGCTTTGGGGCGGCAAGAAAAATGACACGCTCGCGGGCGGCGAAGGCGACGACGTTTTTATCTTCCAAGCGGGCGGCGGCAAAGATTTTATTACTGATTACACGAGCGGCGAACTCATTACTATCCTTGACAGGCGCGGCGATGTTGGAGACTTTAAGAAGGCGACGTTTAAAGACGACACCTTGACGCTTGCAATAAAAGGCGGCGGAAAAGTTATCTTGAGCGGCGTCGACACCTCGACAACTTTCAACATAAACGGCACGAGTTATCACGTCGACGGCAAGACTTTAAGTTGAAATTCTTTCGCGCCTCTGCTACAATGCGATTAGTTTCAAGAACAAGGGGGAAAAATTATGGACGACAAGGATTGGGAAATTTTTAAGCAACAACTGAATCGCAAGACCGGCATTGACCTGCAGCTGTACAAAGAACAGCAAATGCGCCGCCGTATTAACAACCTTATTCAGAAGACGGAGTTCAAATCATACACCACATTTTTTGCCGACGCCGTCAAGAACAAACAGAAATTCGCTGACTTCATCGAGTACTTGACAATCAACGTCTCGGAGTTCTTCCGCAACCCCGACAAGTTCGGTTTAGTCGAGAGCGACATTATTCCGTACCTGCTCAAAAAATCGGACTCTCTCAACATTTGGAGCGCGGGCTGTTCAATCGGCGCGGAGCCTTATTCCTTGTCGATTATTTTAAAGGAATTGACGCCCGGCAAACGCCACAGAATTCTCGCCAGCGACCTCGATATCGAAATTCTCGGCAAGGCGAAGAAGGGCATCTACACCGCCGACGAGATTAAAGCCATGCGCGGCGACCGCAAAGTCAAATATTTCACCAAGACGCCTGACGGCAAATTTGCTATCAAACCCGAAATTAAAATGATGGTCGACTTCAAACGCCACAACCTCTTGAAAGACCCGTTCGAGAGCGGCTTTGATCTGATTCTCTGCCGCAACGTCGTCATTTACTTCACGGAAGAGGCGAAGTCCGAGCTTTATAAAAATTTCTTCAAGGCACTCAAGCCCGGCGGGATTTTGTTCGTCGGCGGCACCGAGTCCATTTTGAACGCGCGGCAAATCGGCTACACGACTTACAAGCCGTTCTTCTATCAAAGACCGGAAATGGGTTGACAAAATCGGCAATGCTAAAAGCCCGGAGGCTTCAAACCTTCGGGCTTGTTGTTTTCTTAGTTGGTGGAAGTGAGGAGAATCGAACTCCTGTCCAAAAATGTTGTTGCCCAACTTTCTCCGAGCGCAGTCGCTGAAAGATTTAAACCTTACCAACCTCAACGACAAACTTGATAAGGTCTGGCACTTTAAGAGTTCCCGCGCCTGTACAGTGCGCTCAAGGGCGGTATCCCGTTATTGGCGTCGACTCCGACCTGACGGGAAGAATCAGTCGGGCGACGTGGCGTTAAGCCGCCAGTGCGTACTCTTCGTTCGCAGTTATAAAAAAGTTTTCCGCTTGTTGAACCGGTTACGGAGCCGGTGCTCGCTTATCGAACCCCATCCATCCCTGTCGAAACCATTACACTCCCAAAATTTTTTTCGCAAGTATATCACAAAAAATTTTTAAGTCAATCAAAATCTTGGGAAGAAGTTATCGGCGCGAAGTCAGCCGTGTCAAAATTCGCGGGCACGTCGAAACTTGAGGCGGAGAGAAATTTTTTGCCGCCGAAGTCGGGCTTGCCGTTCTTATCGTCGAAACTCGCCTTGCAATCGGGATAGTTTATGCATGCCCAAAAGTCACCGCGCTTACCGTTGCGCTTGAGGAGTGCTCCGCCGCAACTTGGACATTTTGGCGCACCTTCTTTAATCAGCCGCGCCGAACGAACTTTTCTGTCAGTGGTTGGCTTGCCGCCGTCGTCCTCGAAAGTTGCCCTGCAGTCGGGATAATTCGAGCAACCCCAAAAAGTTCCGTGCTTGCCGTTGCGCTTGACGAGTACGCCATTGCATTTCGGACACTCGAAAGTATTTGCCGCTCTGGCGAAGTTGGCAGTCTTCGCCGCCGTGCACAGTTCGCTTGTAAATTGCACTTGCCCCGCCAAAAAATCTTCCAACGTGCCGTCGCCCGCGCTCATTGAGTGGAGTTTATCTTCCCAAATCGCGGTTGCGTCGGGATAAGTCATCATGTCGGGCAACGCGTCAATCAGCAGATATGCTTTTTCGGTCGGCTGAAGAATTTTTTTCGTGACCTTCAAAAAGCCGCGCTCAATCAAATCGTCGATAATCGCCGCGCGGGTCGCCTCCGTGCCAATGCCGTAAACGTCCTTGAGTTGTTTCTTCGCGTCGGGATTTTTAACGTACTTGTGAATTTCCTTCATGCCCTGCACAAGAGTTGACGAGGTGAAACGCGCGGGCGGTTTCGTCACGCCCTGCTTGAGCAGTGATTTATTATGCTGAACGTCGTCGCCGTTCGTCATTTGCGGCAGAAGATTTTCGCTTTCGTCGTCGGCTTTGGCTTTGGGGGCAACATAAAACTCGCGCCAACCGAGCTGCTTAACAACCTTGCCGCGAGCCGTGAAAGTTTCGCCCTTGTATTTAACTTCAACAGTAGTCTCGTCGTAAATGTGGAGCGGATAAAATTGCACGGCGTAATTCTTCGCGATGAGTTTGTAAACGTTGACCTCGACTGGTGTCAGCGTCCCCGACGGACTTTTTTGCGTCGGAATGATTGCGTGGTGCGCGGATATTTTGCTGTTGTTCCAAGCGCGACTCTTAATCGCGGCGTCGGCATGACTTACCAAATTTTTCAAGGCATCGTCTTTGGTAGCGGAAAGGTTTTTCAAAATTCTTTGCGCGTCCTTAAGTTGATTCGTTGGCAAATATTCGCAGTCGGAGCGCGGGTAGGTCGTGAATTTTTTTTCGTAGAGACTTTGCGCGGCGTCGAGGACTTGTTGAGGCGTGTAGCCGAAAGCCTTGCCCGCCGCAATCTGCAAACTCGACAGCGAAAACGGCAATGGTTGCGATTCTTTTCTCTCCGTCGTCTTGTACGAAGAAATTTTTCCGTCGAGCGGCGCGGTTGAAAATTTCTTGATGAGTTCCTCCGCGAACTTTTTATCTATAAGCCGCCCCTCGCTGTCGAAGGCTTTCAACTCCAACATTTTCTTTGACGGCTTGAATTGCGCCTCGAACTTTCCGTGCTCGTGCGCGAACGTCGCGCGGATTGTAAAAAAGTCAACGGGCTTGAAATTTAAAATCTCGCGCTCGCGCCGAACGATTAAACCGAGCGTCGGCGTTTTGACTCTGCCAATCGGCAAAACCAAATCGCTGTAGCCGCGTCGCCTCGCCGCCAAAGTGTAAGCTCGCGATAAATTCATGCCGATTAACCAATCTGCGCGGCTCCTCGCCAATGCCGACTGCTTGAGATTAAAAAATTCTGCATTGTCGCGCAGGTTGCTGTTTGCTCGGAGAATGCTCGTTTCGTCAAGGGCGTTGAGCAAAATCCGCTTGACCGGCTTTTTATTCCCGACGAAATCCAAAACCTCGTCGACAAGCAGTTGCCCTTCGCGGTCGGGGTCGCCGGCATGTATTATCTCGTCCGCTTGGCTTATCAAATGTTTCACGATACAAAATTGCGCGGCGGACGCCGGATTGACTTCCAACTTCCAAATTTTCGGAACAATCGGCAAGTCTTCCGCCCGCCACATTTTATATTTCGGGTCGTAACCGTCAGGCTCAACTTGTTGCAACACGTGACCGAACAGCCATGTCACTACGCCGCCCGCCGTCACTATGAATCCGTTTCGCGCCTGCGGATTTTTTAGGCAAGTCGCAAGCTCTCGCGCCATCGACGGTTTCTCTGCTATGTACAGTCTCAACAATATTCCTCACCTCGCGCAGATTATAAATTTTTTCCGCACGATTGGCAAATCTTCAAAACCTTGACATACTCCGCCCGGCTAAAGCCGACGGATTCCGTTATCATCAACCAAAGCTTCTAATGAAGGCGAAGTCAGACAAGGTCTCCTGCGCAGGACGATGCCCCGCCCTGTTTTTCTCTTCAAAACATCTTTAGAAGTCGGCGGTTTTCCCCCCTGCTCAACTTCCAGATTAATTTTATCCAGATTAATTTTATCAAGAAAAATTATAGCTTGCAATTTTTTTGCGGTGCGAAAGTTTTAGTGCCGTTGCCCCCGATAAACAGCGGCGTCAAAGCCTCAAGCTCCAGAGAAATTTCGCCGCTGAAAGTTTCCGAACCGCTCAAGTATTCCGCAAAGTGGTTGAGGTTGTCGAGTGGCGCGGGCAAAATTTTTTCGGGCAACGGGACGAAGTTATAAGGCACAGTCGCCGTGTTGGAAGAAATTTTTGGCGGCTGAGTTTTTTGTTGAGGAGGTTTTTCTTGCGGCTTTATCCCATAAAAATTTCCGAGTGCGCCGAGTCCTTTTATTATTGCCAAATTAATCACCGTCCCAAGCAGATTCAATAGCGACAAAGCGATAATCGACGTAGCCGCTTAAGCCGGTCGCGGCGTCGCTGTCGATATAGTTGCGCGTCGTCAGCCCGTAGAATTTTTTTCCGCCGTCGTCGCAGGGAATTTCCATAGAGAGTTTACGGGGCGCGTCGCGAAGAGTAATCCAACCGTCGCCTTCCGCGTCGCTGATAAGTCGCCCGTTGAAAATATTTCCGTCGCGCTTTAGATGAAGTTCCGCCCCGCGATTGAAAATGCGGCACTCCAACCATTCGTCGAAGTTCGGCGTGAGGTCGGTCGTCCTTGAGCAAAAGCTTTTCGCCGTTGAACTTTCCCCACACAACATTTTGAACTTGCCACGCTACTAAGATTGCCGACTAAAATTTTTCCCGCAAAAGTTTTTCAAGCTCCTGCGGCGAACATTTTATCTGCTCGGAAATTTTCTTGCACTCGCGCAGTTGCAGAGGGTTTTTAGCCAAGTCAAGCCCCGTCATTTGCCGTCACCTCCCGAAAAGTTTTTCAGAGCCGCAGAAAATTTCTCAAGCTCCGCCGCGTCGCCCGCTATGATTTTGCCGTGCGCGTCGAGGGTAAAAGTTTTGTCGTTGAAATTTATCGTGGCGGCTTGCCCGCGAACAGTGCCGCGCCCAACAGATTTTTCGCCGCTAATTGCAACGCGCCCCAGCCATAAATCCCTGAGCAGGAAAAGCGCAAGCCCCCGCCTCAAAATCTTTGGCGTCGCGAATCTCAAAGTGGATTTTAAGCGTCGGCTCGCCGAGATTTTTTTGATAAACGGGCTTTGTCGTGAACAGCGTCCCCTGCAACGTTCCGCCCGTGAAGTGGTCAATCTTGTTGCGAGTGTGAGTGATTTCCGCAAAGTTTTTCGACGCAACGTAACTTTCCGCGACGACAAAACGGCTCTTGCGCTCCGTCTTGCTTATGAGCTTTTCCAAAAAAGTTTTGTCGAGCTGAACGCCGTCTTGCAATTTTTTAAGAAGGCGGGCGACGACGTTTAAAATTTTCTCGCCGATGTGCCGCCCGCGCAAAGTTATCAAGAGATTGAGCTTGCCGGTTGCGCCGCGCTCGACGACCTCAAAATCAAACTTGCCGCCGTCGACGCCCGCGCCCTCACCGATTAAAAAGCGGAAGTAATTTGTCAAGTACTCCGCAAAAAATTCGTCGTCGGAAAAATCTTTCTCGGTAAAATCAATATCGCCGCGAACTTTTTCAAGCCCCGAATCTTTTAAAACGTCTTGAACTTCACGCGGCAACGGCGCAAGCCCGCTAAACACGTCGAAAAACTTTTGCTCGTTCGCCATGTAGAGATTTTTCAAATGCTCCTCGAACTGACTGCCGCCGCGAAGTTCCGACTCCAGCCGCGCCTTGAAATTCTCGCGAAGATTTTTCTTGTCACAACTCGCAAGCAGCCCGTCAAGCCGCGAAAAAAAATGCGTCATGCCGCCGCGCAGGCGAAGTTGCCCGCAAAGTTTATCGGAGTCCTCGTTAGCGTAAATCCTCACCTGCTCCAACAAATGCGCCTTCAAAATTTTTTTCGCAAGCTCAATCGTCAGCTCGGAAAACTTTTGCGGCTTGGAAATTTTTTTCGTCATCGAGTTTTGCCGAGCGTGAAATTTTTTTCGGGCATCCAAAGGCTCAACTGCCCGAAACCTTCCTCCGTGTGCAGTCCGAAGCCGTCAAGAAGTCTTTCGCTTGAAAGTGTCTCCCGTCGGAGATTTTGAGTTCAAAGACCGAACCCGCCGCCAACGCTTGAACGCGCGGGCGTCTCATGCCCCAAGTCACTACGAAGTTTTCTATCTCGACGCACGACGCAAAAATTTTTCCGCACTTAGAAAATTATCGTCGGCGGGAATCAGCGGCGTATCGAGGCGCAGAAAGAAGGAATCAGGAACCAGGAATCGGGAACTAGGGTTTTCAATGTCGCCGAAAGTCACAAGGCACTTGCCGTATTGAGTGAAGCGCGAACGCCCGACGTAAGCCGTCATCTTGCCGCCGTCCAACTTCAAGCCGTCAAGGAGCTTGTGCAAAATTTCTTCGTCGCCGAGAATTTCGCCCGCAAAATTTTGTTCGGCGTCAATCGATTCATAATTATAAACATTGCCGTCAATGCTCCTGCCCGCGAAGTATTTTATAATCTTGAAGAGGTTTTTCCGACGTGAGAAAGTCTTGAACGTTGTCGCCGTCGGGGGTACCCGCCTTGCCCTTCTGCAAAGACATGGGCAACGCGAACGACCGCCGTCCTTTGACTTCGGGCGTCGCGGGTAGAAATTTCAGATTGCCAAAAAAAATTTCGCGGAAGGTTTTGTCGTGCGCCTCGTCGGTGAGTTTTTGCACTTCGACAAAACGCGCCGCCAACACGCCGCGAATGATTAAGCCGCTGAAAGTCGAATGCGTCTCCGTCATGACTGTTGAGTTGCCGCTTGACGTTACTTTTTCGTTGGCGTTGAGCAAAGTGATTCGCCCGAAAAATTATTCGGCACTATCAGCTGAACTTCGCTTGACGAGTGCCGATGAAAAATTTTTTCGAGCGGTGATAAAATAAGCTCAATCGCGTCAACGTAGGGCGTCGCGCCGCCGTGCCACAGCAAATTTTCTTCGCGCTTAAAATTATCCCAGTCCAGAACTTCCGGCAAATCCTGTTTTGGATAGCGCAACTGCCGCAAAAATTTTGCCGTGTCGTCTTCGCCGCGCTGAAGGACTCCGCGCACTCCTTGACCTTGTTGTTCGCCATGACGTAGGGAAATTGCGTTGTGCAGGAAATTAAATTCTCGATATTGTGAAGGCGGTCGCGTTTGAAGTCGGCGGCGTTGCAAAGTAGGTACGGTCCGAAGTGCAAATTGCCCCGCGCCCCGCGATACACGGTCGCGCGAATAACCAAAAGCTCGCACGTGAAATTTTTGACGACCTCGACGCGCTTATCTTCAACCGCCGAATCGAATAGCAACAGCGCATTGCCGACGCCGACATACGCCACGCAACAGGTCGCCATATTTTCCCAAGTAGCCGTCTCGTCGCGGGCGGTGTTCCTGAATGCTATTTTCCCGTTGCGCCTCCCCTCTTACCGTTTACAGTGTTTAAAGCAAAAAAATCCCTCGTCAAAGTGGCGGGGGATTTTTGATTGCACAGCTTAAATTTTATTTGTTGAGGACGGAGTCCAATTCATCGATAGCGGAAAGCATGAAGTCGCGAAGCTCACGGGCGGATTTGAATTCGCCTTCGTTTTCGCGTGCAGGATTGCTTTGATTGCGCTCAGCTTTTATGCGGAAATATTTTTCCATGACGTTGAAGAAAGTTTCCTTGTCGAAATGCAAATCGAAAATCTGCGCGTCGAGCATCATTCTAAGTCGGAAGATTTGGGCATTGCGCCTGCAAACGAGCGGCGGGAAATATTTTTTTATCTCGTCAACCTTGAGCTGATCGAGCGCGTTCAAAATTTCTTTGCGTTTCTTTGCGGACGGCGCGTTGACGAGTTTCGGCTTGAGCTTGTCGAAGAATTTTTTCAGCGACTCAAGCGGCAAATTCTACATTACGGGCGAGGCTTGCCACATTCCGCGCAGAATTTACCTTTGTTGACCGCGCCGCATTCGCAAGTCCATTCATTGCTGACGGGTTTTGGCTTACCGCATTCCGAACAGAATTTTCCTTTGTTGACTGCGCCGCATTCGCATTTCCATTCGTTGACGACAGGCTTGGGAGCACCGCACTCCGCGCAGAAGTTGCCGCGATTTTCTTCGTGACCGCAAGCAGGACATTTCCAAGTAGGAGGCTTTTGCTGTTGTTGTTGAGCTTGAGCCGCCGCTTGTTGTTGTTGCTGAGCCATTGCGAATAAATTTCCCGCGTTGACGCCGCCCGCTTGAGCCGCCATGCCCATACCCATAAAGCCGGTCATTGCGCCCGCAGTATTTTGAGCCGCAGATTGCATTGCGTTTGCTTGCGCGGAAGTCAAAACCGCCGCCGCCATTGCCGGATTTCTCAACGCGCCGTTGCGTTGCATTTCCTTAATCATGTTGGCATCTTCTTCGCTCGCGCTGACGTTCGAGACGCCAAACGAAACGACTTTCAAGCCGCGCAGTTCGCCCCACTTTTTACTTAAAACTTGGTTAAGGGCGTCGGCAATCTCGGTCGTGTGCGCGGGCAAGGCACTGTATCGAATACCCATTTCCGAAATTTTGGCGAAGGCAGGTTGCAACGCGGTCATAAGTTCGGTCTTCAACTGCGCGTCAATCTCGGAGCGATTATAAACGTCCTTAACGTTGCCGCAAACATTTGCATAGAAGAGGACAGGATTGACGATTTTATAGCTGTAGGAGCCGAAACATTTAATCGCAATGTCGACGTCAAGCCCGATATTGTAATCAACGACGCGGAAGGGAATGGGGCTGGGTGTGCCGTACTTGTTGCCGATAATTTCTTTCGTGTTGAAATAATAAATGCGTTCGTCGCGCCCAGTGTCGCCGCCGTAAGTGAAGCGGTCGCGAATTGCAAAGAAAATGTCCTGGATATTCTCGACGATAGTTTTGTTGAAGTTGAAGATTGAAGGCTCGGTCGACTTGTCGTAAATGTATTCGCCGCTGTCGGCGCACAGGTCAATAACTTTGCCGTTCTGGACGATAATCATGCACTGCCCGTCGTTGACGGAAATTTTCGAGCCGTTGGTAATTATGTTGTCGTCGCCGTCATTTGAACTCCAACGACTTGTCTTTTTCCTGTGACCTTTGGCAACCAAAATTTCGGGCGAGAGACTGTCGCAGTAAAAATATTCCTTCCACTGGTCGCCGAGCACGCCGCCCGCCGCCGCCAATGCCGCTTGAATCAATCCCATAGAAAATCCCTCCGTAAAAATTTTTCCTACGAATTATATCATGCGAGCGAAAAATTTTCCAAAAATATTCGTTGACTTAGAGCGGCTCAAAGTTGAACTTTCTTCGACACGGCGGAGACTTACAGCACGGGCGAGAATGAAATTTTAGTCGCAAGGCGATTAAACCCTTCCGCGATAATCTGATGTGCAAGAATGAAGATGCGCTGTCGAAGATTACAATTCACGGCGACAGAAAAGACTCCGACATTATGAAGCTCGGCACGATTAAAACCGTCCCGAAGAGATGACTGAACTAAAAAACCGCCTCCGATTTTGGAAGCAGTCTTTTTTAAACTCAAGCTAAATTTTTCAAGGAGTCGTTCAATCGTTCGAGCGAAATTTTTTTGCCGAGCAGATATAAAATTTCGGTGACGCCGCCCGGCGTGACTTTCTGCATCGAAAGCGCGATTCGCAACGGCCACATGACCGCGCCGACTTTCAAGCCCGATTTTTCTACGAACGAGGAAATTTTTTCGTTGAGCGCGTCGAGTGTCCAATCGTCGAGCGGCTCCAGAATTTTTATCGCGGAAGAAATTATCTCGGCGGACTTTTCGGGCGTAACCTTGTTGCGTTTGTTCGTAAACAGTTCTTTGTCGAAGGGCGGCAAATTTTTAAGGAAGGCAATCTGCGCGGGAATGTCGGAAAGTTTGGCGACGCGCGTCTTTAACAAACTTGCAAGGAAAATTTTTCGCGCCGCGTCGAAGTCGGCAAGATATTTTTCTGCCGCGCAGGCAAAATCTTCGTCGCTCATGACTTTTAAATATTCGCCGTTCATCCAATCGAGCTTGGCATAATCGAACACGGCGGGCGACTTGCTCAAGCCGTCGAGACTGAAACTTTTAATCAGCTCGTCCATAGAAAAAATCTCTTGACAAGAATTTTTCGGGTTCCACCCCAACAGCGCAACATAATTTGTAATCGCCTCCGACAAATAGCCCAGTTCGATTAAATCATTGAAACTCGTTGCACCGTGCCGCTTGCTGAGCTTGGAAATTGTCCCGTCCTCCGCCTTGCCCATGACCGGCGCGAGATGTATGAACGTCGGCAACTCCCAGCCAAAAAATTCGTAAAGCAGGACGTGTTTAGGCGTCGACGTGATAAACTCCGTGCCGCGTATGATATGCGACACTTCCATTAAATGATCGTCAATGACGTTGGCGAAGTTGTAGGTCGGCATGCCGTCGCTCTTCAACAAAACCTGGTCTTCAAGCTCGCTGTTGGCAATTGTAATGTTTCCGTGCAACACGTCAAAAAAAGTCGTTTCGCCGACGCGCGGCATCTTCTGGCGAATCGCAACGCCGTTTTCAGTTTCCTCATAGTAGGCGTGACCGTCCGCAACGAGTTGCTCGGCATATTTTTTATAAATGTCCATGCGCTCGCTCTGAACGTATGGCGCGAAGTTTCCTCCGTGATGTGGTCCCTCGTCGGGAATAATCTTCGCGGCGGCAAGCGTCTTTTCTATAAACTCGACGGCGTCGGCAACGTAGCGGGCGCGGTCGGTGTCTTCAATCCTCAAAATGAAATCGCCGCCCTGCGACTTCGCAAACAAATAGGCGTAAAGTGCCGTGCGCAAGTTGCCAATGTGCATGTAACCCGTCGGACTCGGCGCAAATCTCGTTCTAACTCTCTTCAAAATATCTCCTCCTTTTTTAGGGAAGTAGCGCAGTAGGGAAGTAGCGCAGTAGGAAAATATCTACTTCCCTAAAGCTCCAACTCGTCAGCTCGTTCGCTCATACCCTTAATGCAAAGCTCCATTAAAACGCCCAAATCAATTCCCAAATCGTCCGCGCCGCGCTGAATAACTTCGCGGTCACACTTCGCCGCAAATCTCTTGTCCTTAAACTTTTTTTTGAGACTCTTAACCGACATGCCCGCCATTTTTTCGGGACGCATAAGCGCGTAAGCATGAACAATCCCCGTCATCTCGTCGACTGCGAACAAACTCTTTTGACAAGGCGTCGCGGGCTTAATAGTCGCGCCCGTCAAGCCGTATCCGTGTGAAATTATCGTTGTAATATCGTCGTCGCTGATTCCTTCCGGCTCCAAAAGCTCGCGGACGTGTTGGCAATGTTCTTCGGGAAATTTTTCAAAGTCAACATCATGCAGATAGCCGATTGCCGCCCAATGTTCTTTATCCGAGCCGAAGTGTTCAGCTAACGCGCCCATTGCCGCGCTGACCGCCGCCGCGTGTACAAATAAATGCGGCTCGGTCACGTGCTTGCGCAAAATTTCCTTCGCGCGTTCCAATGTCAATTCGTTCAATTTTATCTTTCCTTTCAATCGTGATTCGTGATAAACTTACCACAAAAAAGGAGCTGATTCAATGCTTGACGACAAGAAAGTTGCGTTCATAACCTGCGTGAATGACGATTGGTGGTACAGCGAGTGCCTCTTGTACTTAAAACATTTGAAAATTCCCGACGGCATGACGGCTGAGTTTATCGACGTGCGCGACGCAAAATCCATGACGGCGGGCTACAACCGCGCAATGAAAAATTCCAATGCCAAGTACAAAATTTATCTGCACCAAGATACTTTCATCGTGAACAAAAATTTGATTGCCGACCTGCTCAAAATTTTCCGCGACGAGACGATTGGCGTCGTCGGCATGATTGGTTGTATGAATTTGCCCAAAACCGGCGTTTGGTG
>JBGUYA010000088.1:0-12172 GCA_045118435.1 Quinella sp.
AGCTGTTGGCATGAGAAAATTCTGTTTGCTGATAGTCGCGGTGCTGTTGCTGTTGCCGCTGGTAAAAGTTGAGGCGGGGCACTTGGAGGACATTGCGGCGCGAGGCACAATCCGAATCGGCACGACGGGCGATTATATTCCGATGTCCTATCTCAATCCCGCGACGGGCGAATACGAGGGCATTGACGCCGAACTTTCAAAAATTATCGCGGATTCGTTGGGCGTGAAGATTGAGTACGTCCCGACGACTTGGCCAACACTTTCCGCCGATATGCAGGCTGGCAAGTTCGACATTGCACTTTGCGGCATTTCGAGAAATTTTGCGAGGGCGAAGACTATGGCGATGAGCGACGCTTACGGCGAGGGGCTTTTCGGCAAGACAATTCTTTGTCGCAAAGCCGACGCCAAGAAATTTAAAACTGTCGCTGACCTCAACAAGCCCGAAGTCCGAATCATGATTAATCCCGGCGGCACGAACGAGAAATTTGCGCGTGCGAACTTGACGAAGGCAACGCTTATCGTTCACGACGCCAACGCCGATATTCCGATTCAAATCGCCGACGGCAACGCCGACATAATGATTACGGAGACGGTTGAGGCGTTCAGTTGGATTAAGCGCGAGCCGCGACTTGCCGCGCCGCTCATGCACAAGCCGTTTGAGGGCACAGTTCATTCTTGCGGAATTCTCATGCAGAAGGGCGACCAGGAGTTTTTGAACTACATAAATTTCGTATTGGCGGAACTGCGCATGGACGGGCGGCTTGAGCAATTGGAAGTAAAATATTTGGGGAGGTCGCCTAAAAAATAAATGCTACTGAGCGATTTTGATTACGAGTTGCCCGAAGACTTGATTGCGCAAAAGCCGATTGAGCCGCGAAATTTTTCAAGGCTGATGGTGCTTGACCCTGCGCGGCGGACAATTGGGCACGAACATTTTTACGACCTGCAGAAATTCTTGACGGCGGGCGACACGCTGATTTTCAACGATACGCGGGTCATACCGGCGCGGCTTATCGGGCGCAAGGCAACAGGAGCACGCGTCGAAATTTTTTTGTTGCGGCGATTGGACGCGACGACTTGGGAAACTTTGGCAAAACCGGGCAGGAAAATCACGGAGGGCGCAGAAATTTCTTTTGGCAATGAATTAAGTTGCGAAGTAATCGGGCGCACGAGTTTTGGCGGGCGAGTCGTGAAATTTAAGTTCGACGGGATTTTTGAGGAGATACTTGACCGGCTCGGCGAAACGCCCTTGCCGCCTTACATTCACGAGAAACTTGACGACGCGGAACGCTATCAGACGGTTTATAATCGTGAGCGAGGCTCCGCCGCCGCGCCGACTGCAGGACTTCACTTCACGACGGAGCAAATGCAAGAGCTTAAAAAGTTCGGCGTCAATCTCGGCTTTGTGACGTTGCACGTCGGGCTTGGAACCTTCCGCCCTGTGCAAGTTGAAAATATCGAGTCTCACGAAATGCACGAGGAATTTTTTTCGATACCGCAGGAGACGGCGGACTTGATTCACGAAACGAAACTGCGCGGCGGTCGAGTTATCGCGGTCGGCACAACTTCAATCCGAACGTTGGAGGCGGCGGCACTTGATAAAAACTTGGTAGCGGTTGGCTCAAGCGCGACGAAAATTTTTATTTATCCGGGCTACAAGTTTAAAATCGTCGACGCGCTGATAACTAACTTCCACTTGCCGAAGTCAACGCTGTTAATGTTGGTTAGCGCGTTCGCAGGACGAGATTTTATCTTGCGAGCTTATCGCGAGGCGGTCGCGCAAAGGTACAGATTCTTCAGTTTCGGCGACGCAATGTTTATACAATCAAGGACGGAAAATTTTGATAACGGAGATAGATTGAGAGCAGGCTCAGATTAAATGTCGGCAGTAACTTTTGAACTAATGCACAAAGACGCGGCGACGGGCGCACGCGCGGGCATTTTGCACACGCCGCACGGGAACTTTTTAACGCCGCTGTTCATGCCGGTTGGAACTCAAGCGACAGTCAAAACGCTCTCGCCGCACGAAGTACAAAACTTGGGCGCGGGCGTCATCTTGGCGAATACGTATCATTTATTCCTGCGACCGGGCGCGGAACTCGTCAGGAAGGCGGGCGGGCTTCATCGATTTATGAACTGGACGCACGGGATTTTGACGGACAGCGGCGGCTTTCAAGTGTTCAGTCTTGGCGAAATGCGCAAGATTACGGAAGACGGCGTAAAGTTTCGCTCACATATCGACGGCTCGGAAAAATTCTTGTCGCCCGAAGTTTCAATGGCGGTTCAAGCCGCGCTCGGCTCCGATATTGCAATGGCGTTCGACGAGTGCATTCCCTACCCCGCCGACTATGACTACGCCAAGACTTCGACGGAGCGAACTCATCGTTGGGCGGAGCGAAGTTTGAACGCGGCGACTAATCCCAAGCAAGGCGTCTTCGGAATTGTGCAGGGCGGCATGTATGAAGACTTGCGCGAGGAGAGTTCAAAAGTTATCGGCGGCATGGATTTTGCAGGCTGTGCAATCGGCGGCTTGAGCGTCGGCGAACCGCGCGAGCTTATGTACAAAATGCTTGAAGTTTCGACTAAACACTTGCCCGAAGACAAGGCGCGGTATTTAATGGGAGTTGGTACGCCGGATCATTTGCTTGAAGGCGTCCTGCGCGGCGTTGACATGTTCGATTGCGTTTTCCCGACGCGCGTTGCCCGAAACGGTATGGCAATGGTTTCGCCGCATACAAATCCTCGCGGGCGGCTTGTTTTGAAGAACGCCGAGTTCACGGAAGACTTTGCGCCGCTCGAAACGAATTGCGACTGTTACGCCTGCAGAAATAAGTTCACCCGCGCTTACATTAGGCATCTTGTTCGCGCAGATGAAATTTTCGGCTTGAGGTTGCTTGCGCTCCACAACCTGCGCTACTTGCAAAGATTCATGTCGAACATGCGCACGGCAATTCTCAGCGACAAGTTCAGCGAGTTTAGAGAAAACTTTTTTACAGCTTATGAGGGAGGCAAATTTTTAGATGGCGAATGAAACGGCGGCAACGTTGGCAAATTTCATGCCGATAGCCTTAATGCTTTTGATATTCTACTTCCTGCTTTATCGCCCGCAGAAAAAGGCGCAGCGGGAGCGCGAAGAAATGCTTGGCAGTTTGAAGGTCGGGAGCCGCGTGATAACAATCGGCGGGATTTACGGGACGATAGTCAGTTTGACCGACGAGATTGTCAATTTGAAAATCGCGCCGAACGTCGAGATTGAAATTGCTCGCGGCTCGGTTAACGGCGTCGCCGACAAGGACAAATAAAAAAATCCTCGTGAAGAAATTCGCGGGGATTATTTTTTTGCAAAGACAGTGCGCATTTCCTCCGATTGAAAGACTTCCTGCGCCTTGCCTATTTTCAAAACCTTTTTGTTGAGCAAGACGACTTTATCGGCGAAACGCTCAATCATTTCCAAATCGTGCGAGATTAAAAGGATTGCCATGTCTTCGGCGGCTTTGAGTTCGGCGACAAGTTCATAAAAAATTCTCATGCCGACTTTGTCAACGCCGCTTATCGGCTCGTCGAGTAAAAGCAAATCGGGGAGAGGGTCAAGCGCAAGGGCTAATAGAATTCTTTGCAACTCGCCGCCCGATAATGCGCCAAGTCTTCGGTCGATAAGGTGTTCCGCTTTGACGTGCCGCAAGTTTTTTATGACGCGCTCGCGAATGAACTTTGAACTGCAAAGCCAAACTGGTCGCCACGTCAAACACGCCATAAATAAATCAAGGACGGTCGTCGGGCTTGTCGCGTCGAACTTCAAAGTTTGTGGGACGTAGCCGATAATCGGGCGGAGGTGTTCGCCCTTCGCGTCGAAGTAATTCAGATTGCCCGCGTGATTGACTTCGCCGAGAATCGATTTTAAAAGTGTCGACTTGCCCGCGCCGTTTGGTCCGATTAAAGCCGTCAGCTCGCCGCAATGAACGGTAAAGTTAACGTCGTCGAAAATCGTCAGCTCGCCGACCTTGACGGAGAAATTTTCTATCTGCGTCGTGCAGAGTTTTGATTGATTGTGTTTCATATTGATAACCGCCTGAACATTTTCGTTGCCAGCCACAGCAAAATCGCCGCGTAAGCTGATAAGATTAAAAGTGACGGCAAGTTGAATCCTTCGCGCAAAAGACAGCTCGTGTGAGTGAGCGGCAGGAGTTCTATAAAGAATCGCACGAAGGGCGGCAATTCCGCTGTGGAAAAAAATGTTCCGCAAAGAAAGCTCATTGGCATTAAAAGATACGTGTTGACTTGCGCGAGTTCTTCATACGTTTGCACTTTCAACGCCGCGCAGAAACACACGCTCGCGAAGATTATCGAGTTAAGCGCGACGACGATTAGAAAGTTCAACGGCTCGGCGAAAAATTTTAAGCTCGCGCCGAAAATCACTGCGACGCCCAAAATCAGCGCGGTTGAGATTAACGCTCGCACGACCGCCGATAAAATCTTCCCGATAACGAACGCCGCCGGTTCAATCGGTGCGCTCAGATATTCTTCAAGGCTTTTGTGATAGACGCGCTCGGCGTGCACGGTCGTTATGCTCATGTAGCTGACGTTCATTGTGTTTAGCGCGATAATGCCCGGCACGAGGAAATCGAGATAGCTCCCCGACGCGAGGTTGATATTTTTGCCCAAGCCCCAGCCGAACGCGACGAGGTAAAGGACGGGTGTCACGAGCCGCGACAAGATAAATTTCTTCAGCCGCCGCCGCAAAACTATCCAATCGCGCCACATTATCGTTAGAACGTCTTCAAGCATCTCTCAAACTTTCAAGTCGCTCAATCTCTTTCTTGTGCGCGTCGAGTGCGTAGCCGATTCGGATATGTTCTTCCTCCGTGAAGTTGTCGCTGTCGTACGCCGCAGAAATTTTCTCCAGCCGCGCTTTGACTTCGGCAAGTTCATTTTCCAAAACGAATTTGTTCTTGAGCGCGAATCCGTAGATTGAAACGATTTGCTCGCGTGTCGTCTGATAATACGAGTCCTCGCCCGAAATTTCGCCGAATAACTTTGCAAGCTCCAAGATAATTTCGAGCGGCTCCTTGCCCGCGCGAAGTGAATCATTCAACGTCACTTTGAATTCTTGCGCCGCGCCGTAAAATTTTTTATCAGCCAAGTTAAATCCCTCCGTCACTTTGTCGGCAACCAAATCAAAATATTTTGCTCGCCCATTTGCGCAAGTCCGAACTTTATCAACTCGCCCGCATGACACCCGAAATCTTTAGTCGGCTCGTTCAAAAGCTCGCCTGTCAAAATATTCTCGTTGACACTTGCACAACGCACCCACAGCAATTCCGGCTTGTGCTCCGCGCTGAAAAAGTAGACAATCACGTCGTCAGGATAATGCGGGTGGCGGAAGTCGTCGAGGTTTTTTATAAGGCGCGTCGGCTCTTTGGCGGCGTCGGCAATTCTGTCATCAATCATTTGAATTCTGTCGCGGAAGGGCAACGAGTATTCGGCAGCCAGAATTTTCAATGCGGCGTCTTCAACTTCACTGCGCTTGAGCTTGGCAGATTTTTTATAGCTCGCGATTGTGAGTTTAATTTTCTCGCCCGCAAGTTGTGCGCCCGCCAAAATTTCAAAGACAAAAGTTTCGCCTTCAATGTGCGCATAAGTCAGCCAGCCGTCGAAATTTTCATCGGGCGGGAAGTCGAACACGTCGCGCGGATTTATTTTCTTGACGAGCCGCGCAGAGGTCAGCAAGCAGATTTGCCGGTAGAGTTCGCGGAAAGATTTTTCTTCAACTTTCAAAGCGGTCATCTCCTTTGCAAATGATTTTACCACAATTCGCGATTGCTTGTTGAAAAAAGTTTTCGCGTTTGATAAACTGCGCGTAAACATTTCTGAATTTCGGACGGAAACAAGGAGTGACGAAAATTTTGTTTACGCACATAACCCAGTCTCCTTATGGGACGGTAAAATTGGCGGAGAAATTTGCACAGCGGGTGCGCGAAGGCACGGTAATTTGTTTGGAGGGCGGCTTGGGCGCGGGCAAAACTCTTTTTGTTCAGAGCATGGCGCGAACTTTGGGAGTTCAAGGCGAAGTCACAAGCCCGACGTTTAACTTGATGAGCGTCTACGAAGGCTTTTGCCCGATTGTCCATTTTGACTTGTATCGGTTGCACAGCGAGGACGAGCTTGAAGACATTGGCTTTTACGAGTACATAGATTTTCCCGACGGGATTGTTTTGATTGAGTGGGCGGAGAAGTTTCCGGAGGCATTGCCGGAAGATTATGTTGTTATAAAAATTGAGCGGATAAAGGACGCGCGGAACATGCGGCGGATAACGTTCGACTGCGTGGGCGAGGAGCATGAAGATTTTATCGCCGAGCTTGAAGAGTTCGTTACTAAGGAAGACTGAAAGTTGTAAGCTGTTAGGGGTCAGCGGTCAGGAAAAGCTATAACCTAATACCTAATACCTAAAACCTAATACCTAATACCTATAACCTAAGGAGGAATGAGATTGCGGATATTGGGAATAGAGACGGCGACGCGGGCGGCGAGTGTCGCAGTAATTTTTGACGGAAAAGTTGTGGCGGAGACGTTGCGCGAATCGCCGCAGAGTTTTTCGGAAACGCTCATGCCGCAAGTCGAGAAAGTCATAAAAATATCGAACGCGTTTGAAAACTTGGACGCGGTGGCTGTGAGTATCGGACCGGGTTCATTTACGGGCTTGCGAATCGGCTTGGCGACGGCGAAAGCTTTAGCGTATGCGTGGGGAATAAAAATAATCGGTGTGCCAACGTTGCAGGCAATGGCTTACAACTTCCCCGCGTCGAAGGTCTTGCCGCTAATCGACGCGCAAAAGAATCGTGCATATTGTCAGCTGTTCGATAAAACTTCCGCGCTGTCGCAGTTGGAAGTTCGCCCGATTGACGAGGCGATAACGTGGGCGGGAAGTTTGGACGGCGAAATTTTTTTATGCGGCGACGTTTTGCACAAGATAAAAATTCCGTTGCCGCCTAACGTGAGACTTGCGCCGCCGCATTTGCGAATGCCGCGAGCGTCAAGCGTAGCAATCTGCGCGGGCGATTTGGGCAAAGTCGATAACGTAATGAATTTGGAGCCGCTGTATATTCGGCGAGCGGAGGCTGAAGTTTTATGGGAGAAGAGGCACGGACTGACTTCCGCAAGTTGACGACCGCCGACGCCGAAGTTGCCGCCGAGCTTGATTCAAAATGTTTTGGCAGAGAGGCTTGCAACCGCGAGTATTTTTTTCATGCGGCGCAAAATGAGCGGCGTGAGTTTTGGGTTGCCGAGCGAGACGGAAAGATTATCGCCTGCGCGGGAGCCGAGCTTGATTCTGACACGGCGGAGATAGAAAGTTTAGCGGTTGACCCCGAATATCGGCGGCAAGGCATTGCAACAATCTTGCTGATAAAGTTGCTTAACGCGATTAAAAAGCGCGGCGTAAGTTTTATTGTCTTGGAGGTTCGACCGAGCAACAAGCCCGCGATTGCGCTTTACAAAAGCTTTGGCTTTCAGATTGTCGAGCGCGAGAAGGATTATTATTTGGACGAGGACGCCTGGATTATGGCGAAAGATTTTAATGATTACGTTTAGAAAAATGACGCAAACCGACGCGAACGCGGTTGCCGAGCTTGAGATGAAGTGTTTCGCCATGCCTTGGAGCCGCGCAGATTTTTTCCGCGAGTTTCAAAACGAGTTGGCGGTTTACGTCGTCGGCGAGCTTGATAAAAAAATCGTGGCGTACGCGGGCGCGTGGGTTTCGTTCGAGCAAGCGGAAGTTATGCACGTCGCAGTTGAGCCAGAACTTCACGGGCAAGGTATCGGGACGCTACTTTTCGGCGAGCTGATTAGAGCGGTCAAAGAACGCGGCGCGACTTCGATAACGCTTGAAGTCAGACCGAGCAATGTCGCGGCGATTAAACTTTACGAAAACTTCGGCTTAAAGAGCGTCGGGCGGCGCAAGAATTACTATCGCGACAACGACGAGGACGCGCTGATTATGTGGAACACGCGGATTTAGGAACTAGGAATCAGGAACTAGGAATCAGGAACCAGGAATCAGGAACCAGGAATTAGGGGATAGAATATGCAAATACGCGGGACGCTGATGCTTTTGGGCGCGGCGTTTTTTTGGGGGACGACGTTCGTCGCGCAACTTGAGGGTATGGACGGCATCGGACCATTTTCCTACGCGGCAGGCAGATATTTAATCGGTTTCTTATCGCTCGTCGTGCTTTTGATTTTCACGCGGCGCGGTCGTTCAAAAGAACGGCGGCAAAAAAACTATCGGCGCGGCTTTGCAATCGGGCTGATAATCGGCGTTGTGTTGTTCGTCGCAAGCTCCATGCAACAAGTCGCCCTGCAGTACTCGACGGCGGGTAAGGCGGCGTTCATAACTTGCTTGTATATCGTGTTCGTGCCGCTCGGCGCAAAGTTTCTTGGCAAAGTGATTCGGCAGGAAAATTTAATCGGCGCGGGGTTGGCGATTGTCGGCTTGTACTTGTTAGCGGTCGGCGAAAGTTTTTCTGTGCAAATCGGCGACGCTATACTTTTTGTCAGCGCATTTTTCTGGACGGCGCACATTTTAATGGCTGACCGCTTTGCAAACAAAGTCGACCTTATCGAAATGTCCGCCGCGCAGATTTTTGTCACGATGATTTTAAGTTCGGCGGCAATGTTCGCGCTTGAAACGCCGAGCTTGTCGGCAATGCTCAACGCCGCCTTCCCGATACTTTACGGCGGCATAATGAGTTCGGGCGTTGCGTTCACCTTGCAACTTTACGGGCAAAAATACGTCGCGCCTTCGACGGCGGCAATCTTAATGAGTTTCGAGGCAATTTTTGGAGCATTGGCGGGTTGGTTCTTCCTTAACGAAGTCATGAGCACACGCGAGATTTTCGGTTGCTTGTTGATGTTGGCGGGCATGTTCGCCACGCAGTGGACATTGATTAAGCGCAGTCTTTGAAGGAAAATTTTTCGGCGCGTCGAAGTTTTCCGGAAATATTTTTTGAGAGGAAAGAAAAAGATGGGGGCTAAAGATGCGGCAATCAAGGAGGCTTTGAAGAAACTTCGCCTCAACAAAGAAATACAGAAGGCTAAAGAGGACGCGGCGATTAAAAAAGCCCTCGTCACGATAAAAGTTTTCGGCGTGGGCGGGGGCGGCAATAGCGTCTTGAAACGAATTGCAGAGAGCGATTTTTTGGCGATTGACTTGGTCGCGATTAACACCGACACGCACGCGCTGAGCTTTTCAAACACGGATGCGATTCGCGCGGTGCAAATCGGCGAGGCTTTGACCAAAGGACGCGGCACAGGCGGCAGAGTCGAACTCGGCGAACAGGCGGCTAAAAATGATTCGGAACGCATTAAGGAAATGATGTTGGGCGCGGACATGATTTTTATCACGGCGGGCATGGGCGGCGGCACGGGCACGGGCGCGGCTCCGGTCGTCGCGCGTCTTGCAAAGGAACTCGGCATGTTGACGGTCGGCGTCGTGACTTTGCCTTTCAGCTTTGAAGGTCGCCGCAAGCAACGTATCGCTAACGAGGGCATTGTTAAAATGCAGTCGTACATGGACGCGCTGATTGTCGTCAAGAACGATAACTTGATGAAACTTCCCGAAAACAAGGATTTAAATATGGTCAGTGCTTTCAACGCGGCGGATTCGGTGTTGCGGCAAGCGATTCGTTGTGTCGCCGAGCTAATTTTGACAATTGGCGTGATTAACGTCGACTTCGCGGACATGACGACGATTTTCCGACAAAGCGAGTCGAGCGACGCGTTGCTTGGCATTGGGCGCAGTAAAATCAGCGCGGTTAAAGCCGTACAAGAGGCGATTCAAAGCCCGCTGATTGACAAGTCGCTAAAAGGCGCACGCGGAATTATTTTGAACATCACGGGCGACGAGACGCTCCCGATACACGACGTGAACGCCGCCGCCAGTTACATTTTCAGCCAGACGGAAGACGACGTGAATATAATTTTGGGCACGGTCATTGATAAGAGTATGAACGGCATGATTCAGGCGACGATTATCGCGACGGATTTTGCCGACAGCCTCGCGCTCAAGTCGCCGACGATTGAAGTCCCCAAATCGACGGTCACGGTGTCGAAGGGCTTTAACCTTGAGACGCCACAGCCGCCGCTTCAGCCCGAAAATAAATTCCAACTGCCGACGTTCGCTTTCAGACCGCGTGAGTAGGTTGTTCATATTTTCTTTGTCAGCGTCAAAGAAAGTATGCAAAGAAAGACGCTTTCAACGCCGCTTTGAACATCACGTTCAAAACGCGGCGCGGCGCACGTCCATGTGCGCCGGGTTGCAACGACCCGCTACTAATTGATTGATTTTTAAGGAGAAAAGTTTTTGAATGATAAATTTCAACGGCTTAAACTTTTAATTGGCGAAGAAAATTTTTCAAAGTTGAGCGCGGCGACGGTTGCGGTGTTCGGAGTGGGCGGCGTCGGTTCGTTTACGGTTGAGGCGTTGGCGCGGTCAGGCGTCGGTCATTTGGTTTTGATTGACAAGGATAACATTGACGCGACTAACATAAACAGGCAGATTCACGCGCTAAGTTCGACGGTCGGCAAGTCAAAGGTCGAAGTCATGCGCGAGCGAATTCTTGACATTAACCCTGCCGCGCAGGTCGACACTCTTCAAAAATTTTTATTGCCCAGCGAACCTGTCGAGGATTTTTTTATTTGTCGATATGATTACGTCGTCGACGCAATAGACACGATTACCGCTAAGATTTTTTTGATTGAGCAATGCAATCTGCGCGGGATAAAAATAATTTCGAGCATGGGAGCGGGCAACAAACTGGACGCGACGCGCTTCAAGGTCGCGGATATTTTTCAAACGTCGGTTGACCCGGTCGCCAAAATCTTGCGCAAGAAGTTGAGAGATAAAGAGGTTGAGAGATTGAAAGTAGTTTACTCGGACGAGTCGCCGCGCCCCGTCAAAGACGTTATCGGAAGTGCGGCGTTCGTGCCTAGCGTCGCGGGCTTAATTCTTGCGGGTGAGGTCGTCAAAGATTTAATTAACTAATTGGAAGGAATACAGATTGAGGTGATTGGTATGAAAAAAATTTTCGCGTCGGCTTTGATGACGTTCATTTTGATGTGTAGCTCCGTTCAAGCGCAAGTGGTGACCGTCACGGGCGCGGGCACTTCAGAGGCGGAGGCGATTAAGGACGCAAAGCGCGTTGCCGTCGAGCAAGTTGTCGGTGCCCTCGTCAAAAGCGAAACCAACGTCCAGAATTATCAGCTGGTGATGGATACGATTAAAGTTCGCGCTCAAGGCTACGTCAACTCGTTTGAAATTCTCAGCAAGAACAAGAAAGGCAACCTGGTCACGATTGAGGCTCACGCAGATGTTTCTGACGCCCCCGACTCCGACCTCATGAAGGACGTTGAACTCGTCATGAACCTCAATGACCCGCGCATGGCTGTAGTTATCGATTACTACGGTGATGACGGTAGCGAAAATTTCAAGAAGTATCCCACGATGACGACGGCGGCAATTCGTGAACAGCTCATCAAGTGCGGCTTCACTCACGTTTTAGATGCGCCTGTTGAAGCCGGGTATATTATTGTCGGCAATTTGACCGTGAATAAAAATCAGGCGATTCGCTTGCCCAACTGGAATAAAATTTCTGAACCAGAATATCAGACGCTTGAAACGGGTTTATCGAAAACATCAGCAACGCTTGACTGCAAAATAAAAAACGTCGCGACCAATGAGATTATCGGCGAGTTTAGAGTTATGGGCGACGCAATGAGTGCCAGCGAAAACGACATTCAAACGCAGGCGGTTGCTAAAATGGCGTCGGACGCGGCAAAGAAAGTGCGCGAGTTGCTCAGCTGACAAGCCGCCAAAGCTTTTTACAACGAGTAATTTTAAACAGTAAAAAATTTTTGAGGAGGCGATTTGGTTATGAAATATCTGTCAAGAATTTTGTTGGCATTGTTCGCCGTAATGTTGATTAACTTCAACACCTGCGCGGCGGCGGACATAAGAGCGCACCCCCTCCGTTGCGGTCATGCAATTCACCGACAAGGCGATTAAAAGCGACGTGGAGGGCATTCGCGGTCAAGACTTCAGTAGCGCGGCGGAATACGCAATATTTCAACTTAACGCGAGCAACTGGTTTGATCTCGTCGACTACGAACAGATGACCG
>JBGUYA010000089.1:0-4865 GCA_045118435.1 Quinella sp.
TTGTAGCTCAGATGGTTAGAGTGCCTCGTTGACATCGAGGAGGTCACAGATTCGAGTTCTGTCAGCCCCACCAATTTTTTTTTAGCGGCTCGCTTAGCTCAGTTGGTAGAGCATCTCCGTCACATGGAGGAGGTCGGGGGTTCGAGTCTCTCAGCGAGCACCAATTACGAAAATTAAAAATCGCCTTCCAATTTCGGAAGGTGATTTTTCCTTTGTCGAAAAGATTTTTTAGTACTTGACAAAGGGGAGCTTAGTAGGAAATAATAAGCGTCAAATTTATTCAAACAGTCCTATGGAGGTTAAAGCTTATGCAGAAATTTGAGAAGTGGCAGGGTTGCGGCAACGATTTTATAATCATTGACCGCGTGGGCGACAAAGTTGAAACTCCCGAAGAAATTCGGCGTTTGTGCGACAGACACTTTGGAATTGGCGCGGACGGCGTGATTTACGTTCAGAGTTCAAAGAAAGCCGCAACGCGCATGAGAATTTTCAACGCGGACGGCTCCGAGCCGGAAATGTGCGGCAATGGCATTCGCTGTTTCGCGCGTTATCTTTTGAGCGGCGATAAATTTTTCAGCGACGACGATTTGACCGTCGAGACAGGTGCGGGCGTGCTTACCGTCAGTATGAAATACGATTTGATTACCGTCGACATGGGCGAGCCGATTTTTAGCGCGGATTTGATACCCGTAGACGGTTTCGGAAGTCAAAAACTCGTCGGCGAGCCGATTGAAGTTGACGGCGTTAAATACAAGATGACTTGCATCAGCATGGGCAACCCGCATTGCGTCGTTTTCGTCGACGATATTAACACGGTTGACCTTGAGCACATTGGTCCGAAGTTCGAGAATCATAAAATTTTCCCGCGCAGGACGAACACCGAGTTTGTTCAAAAAATCGGCGAAGACAAATTGCGCATGAGAGTTTGGGAGCGCGGTAGCGGAATAACTTTGGCTTGTGGCACGGGAACTTGTGCAACGGCGGTTGCGGCTAATCTCAACGGCTTGACGGGCAGAAAGTGCACGGTGATTCTTGACGGCGGCGAACTTCAGATTGATTGGCGCAAAAATAATCACGTCTTCATGACCGGTCCCGCTGAAAGAGTTTTCGTCGGTGAATTTTAAATGCGCGGCTTGCTGATTGTGATTTCGGGCGCGAGCGGCACGGGCAAGGGCACTGTTTGCAAAAAACTTCTCACTGACTTGCCCGAAGTCGCTTATTCAATCTCTGCGACGACAAGAAAGCCGCGCGCTGGCGAAGTTGACGGCAGAGAATATTATTTCTTGAGCGTTGACGAGTTCAAAGCTTGGATTGCGGAAGAAAAATTTCTTGAGTACGCCGAAGTCTACGGAAATTTTTACGGCACACCGCTGAATAAGATTGAGGAGCGGCTCAATCGCGGCGAAGATATTATTTTGGAAATTGACGTTCAAGGCGCACTCAATGTCAAACAAAAATGTCCCGAAGGTGTTTATATTTTCCTGTTGCCTCCGAGTTTGGAGGAGTTAAAGCGCAGAATCGAAGGTCGCGGCACCGAAAATCCGGAAAGTTTATCGCGTAGATTGAAAAACGCCGTCGCAGAGATAAAAATCGGGCGCGAATATGATTATGTCGTTGTAAATGACACGATTGACAACGCCGCCGCGCAGATTAAAGCGATTTTGACCGCCGAACGCTTGAAAGTCGCGCGGAACGCGGAGAAATTTGACTTTGAGGGAGGATTTTAAATGAAACTTAAAGAAGATGTACTGAGCATGGTAAATCCTTCGACGGATTCAATGCTCAAGCAAACGCACAGCCGCTATGCATTGGTTGTTTTGGCGAGCAAGCGCGCGCGCGAACTCTTGAGCGGAAAACCCTGCCGCGTCGAAAATCGCGCCAACAAGTACGTCACAAACGCGATGGAGGAAATTAACGAGGGCAAGATTACTTACGCGATAAGGGATTAGGTGTTAGGTGTTAGGTGTTAGGTATTAGCTAAAACCTAAAACCTAAAACCTAATACCTAAAACCTAAAGCCTAATAGGAGAAATCATGGCAGATAAAAATATTTTAATCGGCGTTACGGGCGGAATTGCGGCTTATAAGGTCGTTGAAGTCGCGAGCCGCCTCAAAAAATCGGGCGCGAATGTCAAAGTTATTATGACGCGCAACGCAACCGAGTTTGTTTCGCCGAGAACGTTTCAAGAAATTACAAATAACGCCGTGTCCGTCGAAATGTTCGGCGATGCGGCTAATTTTAATGTTGCGCACATTGCGCTTGCGAATTGGGCGGACTTAATGCTGATTGCGCCCGCGACTGCGAATTTTCTTGCGAAGGCGGCGCACGGAATAGCCGACGACCTCTTGACCACGACGATTTTGGCTTTCGATAAAAAAATTTTGGTCGCGCCGTCGATGAATACCAAGATGCTTGAAAATCCTGCCTCTCAAGCGAATTTATCTACTTTAAAAGCTCGCGGTGTGGAAATTTTGGAGCCGACGACGGGGAACTTAGCTTGCGGCACGAGCGGAAAAGGTCGTTTGCCCGAACCGATAGAAATCTGCGCGGCAGTCGAAAAATTCTTTGCTCCGAAAACTTTAAGCGGTAAAAAGATTTTAGTTACGGCGGGCGGCACGGTCGAGGCGATTGACCCCGTGCGATATATCGGCAATCGTTCGTCGGGGCGCATGGGCTATGAAATTGCTAAGGCGGCAGTCAACGCGGGCGCGGAAGTCGTTTTAATCTCCGGTAAAAGCGAGCTTGAGCCGCCGCGCGGTTTAAAAAGTTTCGTCAAGGTCGAGGCGGCAACTCAAATGCGCGAGGAAGTTTTAAAAGAGTTTGAAACGGTCGACGCCGTGATAATGTCCGCCGCCGTTGCCGATTACCGCGTCAAAACTCCCGCCGCGCAGAAAATAAAGAAATCCGCCGAGACTTTGACCCTTGAGCTTGTGAAAAATCCCGATATACTCCGCGAACTCGGAACGCTTAAAAAGTCTCAAGTCCTCGTCGGTTTTGCGGCTGAAACTCAAAACATTTTGGAATACGCCAATAAAAAACTCGTCGAAAAAAATCTTGACTTCATCGTTGCAAACGACGTGACGGCGGAAGGCGCGGGCTTTGGTGTCTCGACCAACATTGCGACGATAATTTGGCGCGACGGAGAAGTTGAGACCTTCGACAAAATGAGCAAAGCTGTTCTCGCCGAGAAAATCGTTGAGCGCGTCGCCAATTTGTTAAATAAAGATAAGAATTTCTTCCCGCTTGACGTTAATCATTAAAATTTCAGAATGATATGCTAGTCTTGCGTAAACCACATAGGAGGTGAGGTTTATGCTTGACAAAGCAATCAAATTTTTTATCACGCTGACGTGTGCGATAATCGGGGGCGCGGCGTTGCACCAGGCAAGTCCGTTTCTGATTTCGTACATCAATCTGGAATTCTTTCAAATCAACACGGGCATCTTTCGCCTAACGCTTGCAAGTCTCGTCTGCATATTGGCGGGCGCGTCTATCGGCGGGTTGATTGGTTGGTTCGTGTCGCCGTATCTAATCGGCAAGCTCGGCAAATTCACCGCTTTTGTCGAGAAACAGCTCAGCAAAATGCCAATCAACGACGTTATCGCCGGAGCGGTCGGGTTGGCTATCGGACTCATTATCGCGAATTTATTGGGCAGTGCCTTCGCCCGCATTCCTATCGTTGGCAATTATATTCCAATTATTTTTAGCATTGTGCTCGGCTATCTCGGCGTTCGCATCACGATTAAAAAGCGCAAGGAGCTGACGGGAAGTTTCGATTTTATTCCGCACATGATTAAAGACATTCTGCGCAGTCGCGAGACTGTGGCGGCTGAAAAGGCGACTAAAGAAGTTAAAGAGCCTGCCAAAGTCGTTGAAACTCAACCGCCCGCGCAGATTGAAGAAACTCCGCCCATCGAACGCGCCAAAGTCAATCTCGTCAAGCTCAAGGAGCATAAGAACAAAAATTACAAGCTGTTGGATACGAACGTCATCATTGACGGGCGCATTGCCGACATTTGTAAGACGGGTTTTTTGGAAGGCACGCTGTTAATTCCTGTCTTTGTGCTTGAGGAATTGCAATACATTGCCGATTCGCCCGACACGTTGCGGCGAGTGCGCGGGCGTCGTGGGCTTGACGTTTTGCAGAAAATACGCGAAGACTCAAGCCTTGAAGTCGAAGTTATGAACGTTGACTTTGAAGATATTCAAGGCGTCGATTCAAAACTCGTGCGGCTCGCGCAAAAGCTTGGCGGCAAAATTATCACCAACGATTTTAATCTCAACAAGGTTGCTCAACTGCGCGACGTTGCCGTTTTGAATATCAACGAACTTTCCAACGCGGTTAAGCCCGTCGTTATTCCCGGCGAAATGATGCGTGTGCAAGTCGTCAAGGACGGCAAGGAACCGGGTCAAGGTGTCGCCTACCTCGACGATGGCACCATGATTGTTATCGAGAACGGGCATAGGTATTTGAGCAAAACCATTTCCGTTGAAGTCACAAGCGCGTTGCAAACGTCGGCGGGCAGAATGATTTTCGCAAAGCCAAGATAACATTTCGGGAGCCGATTAAATTTGTCGGCTCCTTTTCGTTTGGAGGAGTCATGAAAAAATCTGTAGCGGAAGTTTTAAGGGCGGCGACTGCGCGGCTTGAAGTGGGCGGAGTTGATTCGCCGCGTCTCGATGCAGAAATTTTATTGGCGCACGCGTTGGGTTGGCGACGCTTGAGCTTGTACGTTGACGCCGAAAAAGTTTTGCCACTCGAAAATATTTTAAAGTTAAACGATTTGATAACTCAACGGCTCGAAGGCATTCCCGTTGCTTACTTGACCAAAAAAAAAGAATTTATGGGCTTAACGTTCGCGGT
>JBGUYA010000090.1:0-3488 GCA_045118435.1 Quinella sp.
ATCGCCAAATTAAGCGAACTGAACATTGAGTTTAAGTCAAGAATAACGAAGTCGAAGTAATCCATCTGGCGAATAATGTTCGTGAGAATTTGCACGTCCGTTTGATAAGCGTCGTAAATGTAGAGCGGCGCGGGCAGAATAGAAAAGTTCACGTCACCTTCGCTGTACTCAATCAGAAAATCGCGGATACGGAAGTTTTCGGGGTCGTCAAGCAAGGCGCGTTGAGCACCCGCGACAGTCTTATTGGAGGTAAGTTTGAGATAGTTAAGGACATCGCCGAATTGCAAATCTAGGTCGGCGAGGCAAACCTTGTAGCCCGCATTAGCCAAGCCCGCCGCCAAGTTAATCGCGACGACAGTCTTGCCGATACCGGGCGACGTGCTGAAAACGCTGATAATTACACTACTTCTTTGAAGGGTATTATTAAATTCGACCGCCATTTGCTTATCCTCCAATCCGCTTTAATTTTGAAAAGGATCTTCCGTTTCCTTGTCGAGATGGAACTCTACAATGTCATCATTATTTTGGGGCTTTTTATCAATGCTAGTGGATTTGTTATCGGTATTGTATCTGGTACTCGGCGGCGGATTGATTCTTGAAGGCGGAAGAATTCTGCGCGGGGGCGGCTCCTCAATTTCAACCGTCGGCGGCTTAGGTTTTGATTCAGTCTCTTTGAAGTCAATGGTCTCTCTTGAGTCCGAAGCCGCCTTTTCCTCCGCGTACCAGTCGCGCATGGGCTGAGACATTTCCGCCTGCGAAGTTTCTTCCTCGTTGACCAAGTAGGGCGTCACGACGATTATCAATTCGCGCTTGTCCCTACTCTTTGACGTGTGCTTAAAGAATTCGCCGAGAATCGGAATGTCACCGAGCAACGGGATTTTTGAAACAACTTTACTTTCCGAAGAATCCATCAAACCGCCGATAACTATCGGTGCGCCCGAATACAGGTTTATCACCGAATCGGCACTGCGCGTTGTGATTATCGGCAAGCCGTTGACGGTTTGTTCTGCTATGTTACTAACTTCCGCGTGAATCATGGAATTGATTCGCCTTTGCGAATCGACCACAGGGCGGAATTGAAGAATAATGCCGTAGTTTTCAAATTGCGTATTGGTTGAGCCGTTGGTATTCGTCGAAGTGTAGGGAATTCTGCCGCCAATTTGAATTGTCGCCTGTTCGCCGCTTAAAGTCACGACGCTTGGGCGCGAGAGAATTCTTGCCTTGCCATTGCTGATTAAAAGGTCGAGTTTGGCGTTAATCGGTCCGAAACGCTGACTTATCCAATCGAAGCGTGGCTTGGCAAAACTCGACGTGTTATCGTTTTCGGCGTGATAATATTGCCCGAAGTAGAAAGAGCCGTTGCTACTGTTCTCGCCGTATTGAAAGCCTAAGTCTTTGGTATTCTCGGAATTAATCTCGATTATCTGTGCCTCAAGGCGAATTTGCGTTGGATGCAAGATTTGCAACATGTCAATAATTCTGCCCTTGCTCTCCGACTTGCTCATATCGAGATTTCCGCTCCTGCCGACATCTTTAGCGGCGGTTGTGTCAAGGCTCATGTCAAAGCCGCTACCGACAAGGATACTGCTTTCACTGCTACCGTCAACGAAGAGCCGCGCAGTTTGCAAGGCGTAATTTTTCTCGTACTGGTTCTCAACGGTTCCAGTTAGCAAAATTCGTTCGCCGACCATTTTAACATGAACGTTCGGCAAACCGATTGCCTGTTCAATCAGCATGGCTTGACCAGGATCTTCGGGCGATACGACGATTAAATATTCATGACGAACGCCATCCGCCGTCCAGACGAAAAGCGCGGTCGAGCCGGGACTTTCCTTTGTAACTATCAAAAATTCACTCGCCGAGCCGGGCAACTGAATAACCGTCGCCACAGTCGGATTTCCTACGGCAATTCTCGTTATAGTTTGTCCCATATTCATGTAATGGGAGGTTTTAATATGAATGCTCAAATTTTCGGGCGCGGCGTAGGCACTCGGCACAAGACAACTGAACGCCGCCGCTGTCAGAAAAAATTTTCTCAAAAAAGAATTGCTCATAATATAATTACCTGCAAGTTAAAATATTCATTGCGGAAATGATTGCGCAACGCGGGAACGCGATAACGTGGTATCTGAAACGGTGTCGGTTATTGATGAAAAGTTTGGTTGTGCCGAACGACCGCGCACGACGGGCGGGCTTGCCGTTGGGACTTCCGCGCCCGACGGGATTGCGGGCAATGCTGTTTGTGTTGGCATGATTACGGTTGCTTTTTCCGCCTGTTGAGTTATCTCGTCGCCTTGAATGATTTCAATTTTTGGAACCGCTTGAACTGCGGGGGCTCCACCTGGAATTTGCGGAAGGGGCATTGCCGGTGCTACGTTGGAAGAAGGAATGACGGGCAACGGATTTTCTACCGGCATAGGTGCCGACGCGGGAGCCGAACGATAAACGGGTTCGGGTTCCGGCTCCGGTTGAGGCATGTTGATTGATTCAATTGTGTATTCGACTTCGTTGCCGAAGGAATTGCGCGGCTTAGTCGGGCGCAAGGACATATAAATTTCGCCGAGCTTGGAGGCGGAAACGAGTTTTAAAACATCTTCGGGGTGGAGTGCGAACGTCGCTATGGAAGGGTTATTGATAGCGGTCGTGGTTGTGACGCCTGTATCGCTGACGACATTTGATCCGGTCATGTCCTTATTGATACTCAAGAGTTGAACGTTTTGCAAAAGGACATTGGTCGTAACGGAGTACTGACTTTTCTCGACAAGGAGCAAGTCGACAAAATCGCCAGGCTTTGCGAAACCCGCAACGCTTGTAATATCGTTAACGCTTATGGAAACTGCTCGGCAATCAAGCGGGATTGTTGCGATAAAACCTTCGTCACTTTTTTCCGCGAAAACTTTTTGGATTGTGAGAATATCGCCCGCGAAGATTGAAACTTTGACCTGAACGTCCAAAATATCTTTGAAACTGCTGATTGAACCTTCGGGCACCATGTCGACGGGCATTTCCTTGAGCTGCAACATACTTTCCTGAATTCGCGTGCGCGACGGGATATTTATTTTCGCCACGACGACTTGAGTTGTTACGGGCTTTTGCTCTTGCATTTCGACGACATCTTGACCGCTTATGAAACTCAAAGCGAAGTAGACAATCGAAAACATAACGATTGCCATGCCGCCAGCCAACATCAGCAACTGACGAGGTCGCAGGTCATTCAACTTGTTTATTATTTTCTGATACATGAGCAGCCCTCTCTCGTCCAAGTTAAATTTTATTATTTTTACAAATTATATCTTCTTCCGCCGTTTTGTCAAACACTTTAATCAAAATTTAAGCTTTGAAGTCGCCGTTCTTGCCGCCGCTCTTTTGTTCGAGGCGAATTTCTCCGAGCGACATTTTTTTATCTACGGTTTTGCACTGAAGAGCTTCCATTTCGACGCCCGTCGCCCAAGTTTTTTTGACTGTTGCCGTGACCTTAACGGCGGATT
>JBGUYA010000091.1:0-9079 GCA_045118435.1 Quinella sp.
CGCGAAGTATTGCAACTGCCTCGCCTGCACTCTCGGCTTGGAAGTTCTTCAACACAAGGAAATTCTGCTTGGCAAATAAATTTTTGGAGGTTTTAAAATGGATAAGCAAGCGTTGATTGAAAAGATTAAGGAAATGGCGGCGGCTCCGAGCTGTTGCCCCGAACTCACGGCGGCGATTCAAGTTTACTTCGACGCGCTGGGCACGGACAAGGAAAAATCTGCCGCTGAAAATCTCATTGCCGAGATTGCGGAAGACATTACGACTGTTGATGATTTGGTTGCCTTCGCGCACTCGGACAGAGCTAAAGAAATTTTCGGCGAGGCGCAAAAAAATTTTGCCGCTCATGCCGACGAACTCAAGGCGAACGGCGCGAAGTATTGCGACTGCGGCGCGTGTACTCCCGCCCTCGAAATTCTCAACAACAAGGAAATTCTTATCGGCTAAAAAAATTTTTCAAAAAAATTATCCCGTCACGAGGCGGGATTTTTTTTATGCAAAGCAGAAGTAAATCGCCAAAGTGCCGCGCCCGACGCTGACGGAAATTTTATCGGAATCCGCGCGGTTGCTGGTGGCGTTCGGGAAGTTTTGGGTCAAAGTTGCGCCGTCAAGCTCCCAATGAAGATTTTTCGTCATGACGCTTTCGCAAGTATTTGTCATGGGCAAGAGACTCACGGCAAGCGGCTTTTGAAAAAATTTTATCTCGGCACTCTCGCCGCCGCGCAGATAGAAAATAACTTCGCGCTCGTCGGCAAGGAAAATCTTTCTGTTAATCGCCGCGCAGGTGAAAATGTTGCTGTAAAGATGATCAAAGCGTCCGCCGAAAACGCCCGTTAAAAGCGCGACGTGCTCGCCGAAAATTTCAATGGCGCGACGCAGGGTAAGTTGCGTGTCGGTAAAATCTTTGTCGGCAGGATATTTTTCGACGGGAATATTTTTCGCGTGCGCCCACTCGACCGCCGAAGTCTCCGCGCTGTCGAAGTCGCCGATTAAAAAATTCGGAGCAACTTCACACGCCTTGCAAAGCTCAATTCCTTTGTCGACAGCAAAAATCTTTCGACCGCTTGCAACGTTCAAAAAAAATTCGCGGCTGGGAGCGCGTCCCCCTGCCACGAATAAAATTTCCTGCGCGGTTATCGAATCAATTTCGCACTGTGGAAGAATCATATCAGTTGGTGATGCCGGGGCGCGTCATTTTTTCGGGCGACATGTAAAGCTTGAGCTGTTCTTCGGTTAGCAAGCCCTTTTCCAAAATAATTTCGCGAATCGGGCGGTGCGTCGCATACGCCTCTTTAGCAAGCATTGAACATTGCTCGTAACCCAAATGCGGCAGGAGTGCCGTCACAACCCCGACCGAACTGTCCAACCACTTCTGACATTGCTCGCGGTTAGGCTCAAGCCCGACAAGCAACTTGTCAACGAAAGTCCGCGACGCATTGGCAAGATAATTCATTGAACTGCAAAGGTTGTAAGCCATAATCGGTTCCATAACGTTCAACTCGAACTGCCCGTTTTCGACGCCCATCGTGACCGCAAGGTCGTTGCCGATAACTTGATAACACGCTTGATCCATAACCTCCGCGATAACGGGATTGACCTTGCCGGGCATAATCGACGAGCCGGGCTGACGCTTGGGCAGGAAAAGTTCATTCAAGCCGCAACGAGGACCCGACGCCATTAAGCGGAAGTCGTTCGCCATTTTGATAAGGACAAGCGCGGTATTCTTCAACGCAGAGCTGACGTCGACAAAGCCGTCCGTGTTATTCGTCGCGTCGATAATATTTGTCGAAGTCTCGAAGTTCTCTCCCGTAATCTCGCGCAACTTCCGCGCAACGATTTTAATGTAAGCCGGCTCGGCGTTGAGCCCCGTGCCGACAGCGGTGCCGCCCATGTTGATAAGGCGGATACTGTCAATCGCCCACTCAATACGGCGAATACTGCGACGAATCGCCGACGCGTAGGATCCCATTTCTTGACCAAGAGTAATCGGAACGGCGTCTTGCAAATGCGTGCGCCCCATTTTCAAAATGTCCTTGTACTCCTCCGCCTTGTCTTCGAGGGCGCGGGCAAGATAATCAAGCGCGTTGGTGACGTTGTGGCTTTTGTAGGTCAAGCAAACTTTGATAGCGGTCGGCAAGCTGTCGTTAGTCGATTGCGCCATGTTCGCGTGATTGTTCGGGCTGATAATGTCATAGCGACCTTTCGCCTCGCCGATAATCTCAAGTGCGCGGTTGCAAAGTACCTCGTTCATGTTCATGTTAATGGAAGTGCCCGCGCCGCCTTGAATCGGGTCAACGGGAAATTGGTCAATAAACTGACCGTCGATAATTTCTTCCGCCGCCTGAACGAGTGCATTGCCAATCTTACGGTCAAGGCGTCCCGTTTCCATGTTCGCCTGCGCGGCTGCCTTCTTGACTTTGGCGAGCGACTTAATAAAATCTTCGTCGAGTCTGCGCCCTGTGATTGTGAAGTTCTCAATCGCCCGCATGGTTTGCACGCCGTAATATGCCTCGTCGGGGACTTCAATTTCTCCCAAAAAATCGTGTTCCTTTCTCATGTTAGCACCTTCTGTAAAAATTTATTTTTAAAAGCAATTAGAGAATCATGTTTGCAAAAGCCATGCCGACCGCGACGCTGACGATGCACGTAATCAAGCCCGGAATTTGGAAACTGTGGTTGAAAACGAACTTGCCGATTCGAGTCGTGCCCGTTCTGTCGAAGGCGATACCTGCAAGAATTGTCGCGTAAATCGGGACGAGGAAATAACCGTTGACCGCAGGGAACATACCAATCATGTTGGGCGGCGTGATTCCGAGCGTAATTCCGAGCGGAGCCAACGCGCCAATCGTGCCCGCCTGGCTCAAGATAACCGCGCTTAACAGGAACAAAATTATCGCGAAGACCCAAGGATAAGTCGCGATTAAATCAGCCGCGCCCGACTTGATAAAGTCAATGTTGTTTCTCGTGAGAGTGTCGCCCGCCCACGTCAAGCCGAAAATGCAGTAGACGCCCATTAAGCCGTTGCGAAAAACCGACTGCTCGATAATCGAATTGACCTTGACGCCGCAAGCAATGATCATTATGCCCGCCATTGCCATCATAACCATTTCAATGCACATCGTCATTGTGAAGGAAACCATCTTGCCGCCCATTTCCGCCGACGGACGAAGTTCAGGGAAAATGCCGAAGATAACGACGATAACCGTCGCGAGGAGATAAATCCAGACGGCGCGTTTGGTTGCGGTGGAAAATTCTTTAGCCTCAGCGATTTTAGCCTTTTCATGAACATCTGCCGCCTCGCCGCGCTTAACACGTTCGAGATATTCTTGGTCAACGTTCAAATCTTTGCCCATGCGAGCCGCGTACAAACTTCCGCAGACGACGCCTATCAACGTTGACGGAATGCAGACGATTAAAATATCAATGAGCGTGACGCCCGCCGGACTGAGAAAGCCGACAAGCGCGACCGTCGCCGCAGAAATCGGACAGGCGGTTATAGCTTGCTGAGAGGCGATAACTGACATAGAAATTGGACGTTCGGGACGAACGCCCGCCTCGCGAGCAACTTCGGCGATAACCGGCAGGATACCGAACGAAATATTTCCCGTGCCGCACATGAAAGTAAAAACCCAACTGATAATCGGAGCATAATAGCTGATACGGTTCGGATTCTTGCGCAGGAGCTTGACCGCAATTTGAATCAAATAATCCATGCCGCCCGACGCCTGCAACGTAGCCGCAATAACTACGACCGTCATAATTATCATAATGACATCAATCGCGGGATTGCCTGGCGCAAGTCCGAACCCGAAAACTAAAATTGCAATGGCGAAACCGCTCGACATGCCGAGAAAAATTCCGCCGTACCTTGCGCCGATAATCAACATTATCAGCACAACTAACAGTTCAGCCCAAAACATACAACCGCCTCCTCATGCTTTAATATCTGTATACAAAATGCATACTGAATTTTCTGCCGTAATTTTATTCACTTGCATTTTAAATGTCAATCAAATATATTTTTATGGTTGCTTGCAAAATTGTTAATAGGAGTTGAGAATTTTGGACGTATTAAAAGTTTTGGCGGAGCTGGGAATAAAATTTGAGTTGCTGGAGCATGCGGCGGTTTACACGGTCGAGGAGTCGCGGCGGCTGAGAATCTTTGAAAAGCTCAACGGGCAACCGTGCAAAAATCTTTTCCTGCGAAACAAGCGCGGCGAATATTTTCTACTCGTCCTGCCCGCCGACAAACGCGCCGATTTGAAACTCGTCGCAAAACTTTTGAACCTGCCGCGATTGTCCTTCGCGTCGGAGGCGGAGCTTGAAGAAATTTTGGGCTTGCACACGGGAGCCGTCACGCCGCTCGGAATAATAAACGACGACGCAAAAAAAGTTCGGCTCATTCTCGACGCCGAACTTCAAGAAAAAATTTTACTGCTCCACCCGAACACGAACACCGCGACAATTTCTTTGGCGTTCGCGGACTTACTGAAGTTAATCTTCCATACAGAGCACGAATATTCATTTGTTGAGCTGTAGTTAATAAAAACCCGACGCGCATGGACGTGCGCCGCCCGCGTCCGTGAATGCACAATCCAAGTGCAACACAATGAAAAACTCATATATTACTCGCGAATTGGCGCGTAGAGCGTCGTCCGCGCCCATGTGATGACTTATCATAAGCCAATCAATCGCAAAGATTATTGCAGAAGACTTTCCTCTTCGCTCAACTTCGCCCGTAACTTGGTTATGCTATCCATAGCGACCAAGATAATGATACACTTGATAAAATTTTTGACTACCAAAGCGGCGACATGCTTAAGATTTTGAAGTCGGACGGCACAACGGGAAAGTTCACCAAGTCCAATTACAACATTGGGATGCTCGCGCTGACAATTTCGGGTGGCAGGCAGGTCATTTTCGACAACGTAAGCACTTCGACCGACTTCAACATTAACAGCGACGCCTATCACATCAGCGGCAAAAAACTCGTCAAATAAATCTGCGCGGAAAAAAAAATTACCCCGTCGAAAAATTTCACGTCGGGGGATTTTTTTATTGCAGTGTGGATTTTAGAAGTCCAAGCTCATGAGGACTTCGCCCGAATCAAGGTCAAAGATTTGAATTTTGTCGTCGGTGATAGTCGCGACACTCGTCTTTTTATCTGCGCGGTTTGAAAGATAAGGCGAGACAGTTCCAGGATTGAGGAAAACAGTATCGCCTCGCTTTTCCAAAACCGTCGTGTGAATATGACCCGTGATAAAAATATCGGCGTGAAGATGAGACGCCATTTTATCCTTGTCGGCGTCGGTCGGCAACATGTGCCCGTGATTGATGACAATGCGCTTGCCGCCCGCGTAAATCTGCGAGTACGACGACAACACCGGCACTTCCAAAACCAACTGGTCAACTTCCGAATCGCCGTTGCCACGAGCTATCACGAATGGAATTTTCGACGCGTTGATCAAATTCGCCAACGCTTTGGGATTGTAATCGTCGCCCTTGTAATTCGGATTGTTCGGACCGTGATAGAGCACGTCGCCCGCGTGAGCAATTACTTCCGCTTCGAAAAAAAATTTCTCCACAGCCTGCGCAACCCTGTCAACGTAGCCGTGCGAGTCGGACAAAACTCCTATCTTCATTAAAAACGCTCCCTCCAATTTTTTTTGATTATAAAACCTTTGGCGACAGTCGGCAAGAAAATTTTTGGCGGGGGCGTTAATCGTTTGACATATTCCCTGCCAATCTATAAAATATCGTGGTATTCAGTAAAAAATTTTTTGGGGGTGAGTGTTATCGCTATTACTATCGCAGCAGTCATTATCGCAATAATTCTCGGCGCAGTCGGCGGCTACACGGCGCGGAAAAAAACTGCCGAAAAACAAATCGGCACGGCGGAAGACGAGGCGCGGCGTATCGTCGACGAGGCGCGAGAAAAATCTAATGCAGAAAAAAAGGAAGCCATCCTTGAAGCTAAAGAAGAAATTCATAGAATGCGGCAGGATCTCGACCGCGACACCAAAGAAAGACGCAACGAGCTTTCTCGGCAGGAGCGGCGTGTTGTTCAAAAGGAAGAAAATCTTGACAAGAAATTGGATTCGCTGGAAAAAAAGGAAGTTCTTCTGAGTAAGAAAGAGACAAGGCTCAACGAGTCTCAGGCGCGGCTTGACGCAATGCAGGAAAAAGAAGACGCCGAACTTGCACGCATTGCCGAGCTTAGCCGAGACGAGGCGCGAACCATTTTGATGAGCGAAGTTGAGGAAGGTCTCAAGCACGACAAGGCAGTTAAAATCAAGGAGTACGAGGCGCAAATACGCGACGAGGCAGACAAAAAGGCGCGTGACATTCTCAGCACGGCAATTCAACGTTGTGCGGCAGATCACGTGACGGAGACAACAGTATCGGTCGTTGCACTTCCAAGCGACGACATGAAGGGAAGAATTATCGGGCGCGAAGGCAGAAATATTCGCACACTCGAAACGGCAACGGGCATTGACTTAATTATCGACGACACGCCCGAAGCGGTTATCTTATCGGGCTTTGACCCTGTTAAGCGCGAGATTGCCCGCGTGGCACTCGAAAGATTAATCGCCGACGGGAGAATTCATCCCGCGCGAATTGAGGAAATGGTTGAGAAGGCGACGCGCGAAGTCGATAACCGCATGAAAGAGGCGGGCGAACAGGCGACCTTCAAAGTCGGTGTGCATGGAATTCACCCTGAACTTGTCAAACTTTTGGGGCGGCTGAAGTACCGCACGAGTTACGGGCAAAACGTTTTGAATCACTCAATCGAAGTTGCGACGCTCGCGGGGATTATGGCGAGCGAACTCGGCGTTGACGTGAACTTGGCTAAACGCGCGGGACTTCTTCACGACATAGGCAAGGCGGTTGATCATGAAATCGAAGGTCCGCACGTGACAATCGGCGCGGATTTGGCGAAACGTTATCGCGAAAATAAAAACGTCATCAACGCGATAGCGTCTCATCATGGCGACGTTGAGGCAACTTCGGTCGAGGCAGTCTTGGTTGCGGCGGCGGACGCAGTTTCAGCCGCGAGACCCGGAGCGCGTCGTGAAAGTTTGGAAATGTATCTTAAGCGTCTTAAAATGTTGGAGGAAATTGCCGAGAGTTTCGATGGCGTCGAGCGATGCTTTGCGATTCAAGCGGGGCGCGAGATTCGCGTTATGGTTAAGCCTGACAAAATCGACGACGCGGCGGCAATCACCCTTGCGCATGACATTGTTAAAAAGATTGAGAAGGATTTGGATTATCCCGGTCAAGTTAGGGCGACGATAATCCGCGAAGTTCGAGTTGTCGATTACGCTAAATAATTCAATTCGCAATGCGCAATGCGTAATGATTGTGCTTTTAATTACGAATTACGCATTGCCTTTCAAAGGGGGCTGGAGCGGTGTTTGATTTTTTGAAGAAGGCAAAGAAACCCGACCCCGACGCCAGTCGGCTGTTGGCGTCGATTTTGGTGGTATTTCCTTCGGTTCAATCGGTGACTTACGATTCAAAAGACGAGACGCTTGAGTTCTCCTTTGCCTTGAACGGGAAGTTTTCGCACGAGGACTTTGAAAACTTTTTAAACTACGTGGCGGAGTCTGTGGAGGCGTTTCATCACTTGGAGGGCTTGAGCGGCGCGACGATTGATTTAAACGTGGAAGGAATTTACGGCACGTGTTTTTTAAATGTAAGGCGCGACGTTGCGACTTTGACTTGTAGGGAGTTGTCGCTTTTGACGGAGCTTGCGGCAAATTATTTTGGCGACAAGTTGATTGAGGAGTACGACGACTCGATACCCGACGAGGAATATTTAATGGCGCAGGAAGATTTTTTGGAGCAAAGTTTAAACAACATGCGGCAACTTCGCGTCGAAGGTCGCTTAGTCGGCGTCCGCGAACGCGAGCGCGTAGTTGTTTATTCGCGGTAGGAGGAAATTTTTTGCGAATATTAATGGTTGGAGATGTTGTCGGCAGACCCGGCAGATATTTTTTTGCGGAAAAAACGCCCGAACTTAAGCACCAACTTAAACTTGATATGATAGTGGTCAACGGCGAGAACGCGGCTCACGGCAAGGGCTTGACACCAAATATTTTTGCCGAGCTTATAAGTAGCGGCGCGGACGTTGTCACGACGGGCAATCACATTTGGGACAACTCGACTGTCCTGCAAATTCTCGACACGGAACCTTTTTTATTGCGCCCCGCGAACTATCCGGAAGGTGCGCCGGGCAAGGGCTTTTGCATTTATCCCGTCGGCAGGAAAAAAGTCGGCGTGATTAACATGGCGGGGCGAGTTTTCATGCAACCGCCAATGGACGACCCGTTTCGTCTCGGCGATAAGATTGTAACTTTCCTCAAAAAAAGTTGCGACGTGATTCTTGTCGACTTTCACGCGGAGGCAACGAGCGAAAAGCTTGCCTACGCTCACTACTTCGACGGACAAGTTACGGCGGTAGTCGGCACTCACACGCACGTTCAAACGGCTGACGAAAAAATCTTGCCGAAGGGCACGGCTTACATCAGCGATTTGGGCATGGTCGGCGCAGAGAATTCTATCTTGGGCATGTCGATTGAGCCCGTGATAAAAAGATTTGTGACTGGGCGTCCGAGCAAGTTTGAAGTCGCAGAAGGAGCCGCCGAATACTGCGCCCTTTTTATCGAAACGGAAGATAAAGCTAACAAAGTTATCAAAGTAAAACGAATAAAACTTGGAACTAACAGCGAAAAGAAAGTAAGTTAACCGTCATCGTTCAGAGATATTACCGAGTGAAATAAAATATATGATAAAATCATCGGGGCAAGTGCAGGATTTAAATTAAGTTTGAAGAATTAATAAGGAAAATAATTTAGACGCAGAAGGAGCCGCAGCAGGTAGAAAATCACTACAAAACCAAAAAGGAACAAGGGAGGAGGATCCATCATGGAAGTATTAAAGGTATCAGCCAAATCTAACCCCAATTCCGTCGCCGGCGCACTTGCGGGGGTAATCCGCGAAACCGGAAGTGCCGAGATGCAGGCGATAGGTGCCGGAGCGCTGAACCAAGCGGTTAAAGCGGTTGCCATTGCACGCGGC
>JBGUYA010000092.1:0-25822 GCA_045118435.1 Quinella sp.
CCTTTTCTTCGACGACTTGCGCGAGTTCGGAAACTTTTTCTTCGACGACTTGCGCGGGTTCAGAAGCTTTTTCTTCGACGACAAGCGCGGGTTCGGGAACTTTTTCTTCAACGACTTGCGCGGGTTCAGGAATTGTTTCTTCGACGACTTGCGCGGGTTCAGAAATTTTTTCTTCAACGACAAGCGCGGGTTCAGGAATTGTTTCTTCGACGACTTGCGCGGGTTCGTAAACTTTTTCTTCGACGACTTGCACAGGTTCGGAAACTTCTTCTTTGACAAAATGCGCGGGCTGTGAAACTTCTTCTTCGACAAACAGCGCGGGCTTGGAAATTTCTTCCGATAAGACGCGGTCAATTTCCTCATCACTTGCTGACGGTTTTACTTCGGGCGTAACCTTATTCAGCATGCTGGGCTTGACTACCTCAAGCGGCTTGAAAGTTTCTTGTAACGGGAAATTTTCTTCTGGCTTCGGCTCTTCAAAGGGCTTATCTGATTCGTTGTTAATAATTTTCTCTGCCTTAACCTCAAGCGGCTTGAAGGCGTCTTGCAACGGGAAATTTTCTTCTGGCTTTGGCTTTTCAAAAGGCTCGGCGTCTTTATCTTCAATAGCTTTTGCCGCCGCCTCCGCCTTAACGTCGTTCAGCGGCTGGAAAACACTTTCAAGCGGGAATTCTTCAGACAAGTTCGGATTTTCGACGGACTGAATAATTTCTTCCGACTTATTTCCTTCGGGCGGCGGAGTTTCGTTACCCCATTCAAACTTACCAACTGGCTTTGAAATTTCTTCGACGACGGTTTTATCTGCATCTTTCTTGAGTTCTTCGGCATAAGCTGCTTTGACTTGTTCGGTAAAAATTCTTTCCTCTTCGCGCTGCTTTCTGATTAAAAAATCATTCGCGAGCGTGAGCAGGAAGGAGGTCGACAAAATCATTCCGCCCAAGTACAGGAGAAATCTTTTGCTCGGCGCGGGCGACAGGACTGTTGTCGCAAAGAGAATCATGAATGACAGCAGGGCAACTGCAATCAACGTGCTGTAGAAAATTTTCAGCCCAAGCCGTTTCGCAAGCGTGTGCACCAGCATTATGCTGACGACCATGACAGAAGGCACTATCAAAAAAAATGCCAAACTCATCCCTCCACGAAAAATTTTCATTTCGGCTTGCTTGCCGCTTTTGACTTTCGACGCGCCGTTTAAAATTCCTTTAAAAATTTTTCAACGCCTGGTATAATTTAGGGGCAAGGGAAATGGGAGAAGGGAGAAGTTTTGTGCACCAATTCTTATTTTACATAGGCGACTTCCCGATTCGCTCCTACGGCGTGATTCTCTCGCTGTCAATTTTTTTGGCGACGGGCGTCGGCTACTTCATGGCGAAGTTTGACGGGCGCGGCTACGAAAAATTTATTGTCGACATCGGATTAGTCGGCGGCTTTTTCGGATTGCTCGGCGCGAGGCTTTGGGACGTCTTCTTTTTCGACTGGGACTATTATCAAAATCATCTCGACGAAATTTTAAACGTGTGGCAAGGCGGCATGGCTGTTCAAGGCGGAATAATTCTCGGCGTAACGGCGGGCGCAATCTTCGCGCGAACTAAAAAGCTCGACGTGATTCACCTTGCCGACTTAATGGCTCCCGCAATCGTGCTCGGTCAAGCGTTGGGGCGTTGCGCAAATCTTTTGAACGGCGACGCCTTCGGAGCACCGACGGGCGGCAACTTTGGAATAATTTATCCCGATACGACGCTTGCTTATCGAACTTACGGAGCGCAACCGCTTTTCCCCGCCGAAGTCTGGGAGTGTCAGCTCGACGTTGTGATCTTCGCGTTGCTCTTGATTTTTCGCTGTACAAATTACGTCAAGGGTCAAGCGTTCGCGCTGTACGTCATGCTTTACGCGGCGGCTAGATTTTTCTTGGAGTATCTGCGCGGCGACTACACGGAATTATTTTTCGGCGTGCTCAAGTCGGCGCAAGTCACGAGCGTCGTAGCGTTCACGCTTGCCGCAGGAATTTTTATCTGGCTAAAGTTGAGGAGGAATAGAAATGGCAAATGACTTGGACGAAAACATTTTGAAGACAATCGAACGATACAACCACCCGCCCAATCGCTTGCGCTCGGTGCAGGAGATTAACGCCCGCTATCGTCAGACGCTCGACAATTACAAAAAAATTTGCTTTACGTCGGGCGACGTGCGCGAACAGAAAATCGCGGTTCATGCCGAAATTAAAATGCTCGGCTGGGTCTTGGGCAAGCCTGACAAGGAAGTTATCAAGGACATTACCGAAAATTCAAACCGCGTAATTTTTCCTGGTCAATATCAAAAATGAACGACCTGCGCGAATTGCAAAAGCTCATCGACGAGGAAACGGGCGAGTTCCGCAAGTTCTCGCGGAAATTTTATTTTATAGCGGTTGCGGTGTTCATGTCGCTGGCGTTCGCACTTGTGCTTTATCCGAAGTCGGGAACGCCGCCGAGTTGGCACAAGGAAATTTTCCCGTCGAACGCGCTCAGCTACATAGTCAACGGCGAACTGGTTGCCCTGCCCGATGGCGATTATCCGCTTGCCATGCCGCCCGAAGGAACTTTTGTCGGAAAGGTTGCGCCGCTTTTACTCGTGCAAGTTCGCGGCGTTTATTATCCGCTAAACATTGCCGACGACTCGATTATCCCGCGTCACGGAAAAACCTTGCCGCTGAAAATTTTGTTCGGTTTCACTTCAGCGCACGCGGAAAATACTTTGAAGTACGCAGAGAAAACCGGCAACGACGCGCGAGCTGATTACCGAAAGAAGGCGAGCTATTATCTACAAGTCAAAGACGGCTATGGTCATGTTCAGCGCAAGTTTGAGATTCGCGACGTGACGACCAGAGGTTTCAAAGATTAATGTCATGAGGTGATTTTAAATGTGCTTAGCCTTTCCGGCGAAAGTTTTAGAAATCGCGGGCGACTTAGCAACGGTCGAGCGGGCGGGCGTCAAACGCGCGGCAAGTTTAATGCTCCTGCCCGAAGCGAAGGTCGGCGATTACGTTCTGATTCACGCGGGCTTTGCAATGCAGATTATTGACGAGCGAGAAGTTCAAATCCGCGACGCTCTCGTTGCAGAAATGAACGGAGCCGCCCGAACGGTCAATTTGGAATTAGGAATTAGGTATTAGGTATTATGTATGATAGAAAAAATTATGCGGCTCGCGGAAGGCAAAGGGAAGTTGCGCGTCATGGAAGTTTGCGGCACTCACACCGTCGCGATTTTCAGAGCAGGCATTCGCCAACTTCTGCCGGAAAATGTTGAGCTGGTATCGGGACCGGGTTGTCCCGTTTGCGTGACCTGCGACGAGTACATTGACAAAGCGATTGCTTATGCGCGACAGAAAAATTTTATCGTGGCGACTTTCGGAGACATGTTGAAAGTGCCCGGCTCGCAGTCGAGTTTGGCGGCGGCTCAAGCTGAAGGCGCACAGATTAAAATCGTCTATTCGCCGCTCGACTGCTTGAAACTTGCACAAGAAAATCCCGACAAGCAAATAATTTTCTTGGCGGTCGGATTCGAGACGACAGCTCCAACGGCGGCGGCAACAGTTTTAGCGGCGAAGGCGCACGGCATAAAAAATTTGTTCATGCTGTCCGCGCAGAAATTAGTTCCGCCCGCGCTTAAATTTTTGTTGAACGACGCGCAAGTTAAGGTCGACGGCTTTTTATTGCCGGGACATGTGGCGGTAGTCATCGGCGCAGAGGCTTTCAACTTTTTATCGACGGAGTTTAAAATCCCAAGCGCAATCGGCGGCTTCGAGGCGGAAGAAATTTTGCTCGCGCTCGTGAGTATCCTTGAGCAAATCGACAGCGGGCGCGTTGAAGTTTCAAACGATTATAAAAGCGTCGTCAAGGCGTCGGGCAATTTGTCGGCAAAAAAAATCCTCGCGCAGGTTTACGAAGTCGCGGAGGTCGAATGGCGCGGCATGGGCAAAATTCCTGCGTCGGGTTTGAAAATGCGCAAGGAGTTTTCGGCTTTCGACATTGAGCAAGTTGAGCCAATTACGATTGAGCGCGTTGAGAAAAAATCTGCTTGTCGTTGCGGCGAAGTCCTGCGCGGTGTCATCAATCCGACACAGTGCCCGCTTTTCGGCAAGGCTTGTAAACCGCTCCACGCCGTCGGACCTTGCATGGTTTCAGTCGAGGGCGTCTGCGCGGCTTGGTTCAAATATGGAGGGAATAATTTTAAGTGGTAAAAAAAATTTTAATGGCGCACGGCGCGGGCGGCAAGTTGAGTTCAGAACTTTTGCACGAAATAATTTTGCCCGCCTTCGACAACGAGATTTTAAACGAGCTACACGACGGCGCGAAGATCGGGCGATTGGCAATGACAACTGACAGCTACGTTGTCCGCCCGATTTTTTTTCGCGGCGGCGACATTGGCAAGTTGTCTATTTGCGGCACGGTTAATGACTTGGCGGTCACGGGCGCGGTGCCCAAATATATTTCAGTCGGCATGATTCTTGAAGAAGGCTTTGACTTCGACGCTTTGAAAAAAATTGTCGGCTCAATGGCGTCGGCGGCTCGCGAGGCGGGCGTTAAAATCGTCACGGGCGATACAAAAGTTGTCGGGCGCGGGCAAGCTGACGGAATTTTTATCAATACGGCAGGCGTCGGCGAATTGATTGACGGCGTAAACATTTCTCCGAAAAAAATCTGCGCGGGCATGAAGATTTTAATTTCGGGGACAATAGGCGACCACGCGACGACAATTCTCGCGGAACGTCATGGCTTGGAACTTCCAGAAAATATCAAATCGGATTGCGCCCCACTTAACAAAATGATTTTTGAAATGCTTGCCGTCGAAGCGAAAATTGCAATGCTCCGCGATGCGACGCGCGGCGGCGTTGCGGCAGTCCTTAATGAAATTGCACAGGCGGCGAACGTCGGCATTTTGCTTGAGGAGGAAAAAATCCCTGTTCGCGAGGAAGTGCGGGGCGTCTGCGACATACTCGGCTTTGATGCGCTTGAACTTGCCAACGAGGGAAAAATTATTGCGGTTGTACCTGCCGAGTCGAGCGAGAAGATTTTATCGGTCATGCGGAAAGATATTTACGGCACGAACGCCGCGCAGATTGGCGAAGTTGTCAAGAGTTCTGCGGGCAAAGTCGGCTTAAAAACGCCGCTCGGAGCTGTTCGGATTGTCGACATGCCGACGGGCGAACTCGTGCCGCGAATTTGCTAGGACGTGTGTTTTTTCCAAAGTAACGTTTGGCAAAAAGAATCAAAAAACTCCTCCGAGCCTTGCGGTTTGAAGGAGTTTTTTTGATTAATAATTTATCGGTCATGCGAGAAATACATTTTGCGCGGAACAATCATGCCGAGTTCGTCTTCCGCGATTTGCTTAATGCGTTGCGGCGACTTGAGCTGAGCGATTTCGACGCGCAGTCGTTCATTTTCCAATTCGAGTTGCTGAGCCTGTTCCTGTGTGGCGACAAGTGCATAGCCGCGACTGGCGCAGATCCCGCTACGAATGACGACCGCCATTGCGAAAATGGCGAAGACGACAAAGAACACTCTGCATCGCGAGCGGAGCAAGTGATTGAGGCGCGGGCGACCTTTAATCAGCGTCAACTTGGCTTCGACGGCAACAGGCTCATTCTGAGGTGCTTTATCGTAATTTCCGGCTTTGCGTTTTATTGCCATGTTATACCTCCTTTGAATCGAGAATTTTTTGAGCGACGCGCAACTTGGCAGATTTGGCGCGGCTGTTGAGATTTATTTCATCGGACTTAGGCACAATGACCTTGCCGAGAATTTTTATTTGAGCCTTGTGATTGCAAGTACACACGGGAAAATTTTTGGGGCAAATGCAATCCTGCGCGAGCGTCTTGAAGGCGTCTTTAACAATTCTGTCTTCGAGCGAGTGGAAGGTAATGACCGCGATACGCCCGCCGACTTTCAACCTGTCGACGGCTTTATTGATTGCGTCGGTTAAAATTTCCAATTCGCGGTTGACCTCAATCCTAATCGCCTGGAAAATTCTCTTGGCGGGGTGACCGCCGTTTTTAGTACGCGGCGCGGCGTCTTCGATAATCTTGACGAGTTCGCCGGTCGTATTTATCGGAGAAATTTTTCGCGCGTTGCAAACGGCGGCGGCAATTCGCTTTGAAAATCTTTCCTCGCCGTATTCGCGGAAAATTTTAATCAAGCGGTCTTGTTCAAAGGAGTTAATCACGTCGTGCGCGGTGAGTTTTTGGCGTCTGTCCATGCGCATATCGAGCGGCGAATTTTTCATGTAGGAAAAGCCGCGTTCGGGCGTGTCGATTTGGTGAGACGAAACTCCCAAGTCGAAGATTGCGCCGTCGATTTTCTCAATGTTCAAGTCGTCTAGGACTTTATCGAGCTGACTGAAATTTTCGCGCACGATTTTTACTTTGCAAGGCAAGCCCGACAGGTTTTGAGTTGCGGCGTTGATAGCGTCTTCGTCTTGGTCAAGCCCGATAAGTTGAGCCTGCGCGGAAAGTTTCTTGCCGATTGCGAGCGCGTGACCTCCGCCGCCGACTGTGCAGTCCAGATAAATCCCGTCGGGTTTCACGTCGAGCGACTTCAAAACTTCTTCAACCATGATGCTTTTATGATTAAATTTCAAAGTCACTCGCTCCTTTCAAATTTTGCTGATTCCTATTTCTACCTGCAGGCAAAATTTCCTTTAGCATTTCAAAAAAATATTTCAGCAAAGTTTCATTGACGCCGGAATTTAGCGTGGTATAATTCTTCAACTCAAAGGAGGAATTTTTTTATGAAGATTACCAAAGACATGAACATAATCGAAGTTGTGCAGAAGTATCCCGATACGATGATGGTTTTCATGTACGCGGGCATGGGTTGCTTTGGCTGTCATGCGGCGCAGTTTGAGAATATTGAGCAGGGCGCGTTGGTGCACGGCATTGACCCCGATAAATTGGTTGAGGCGTTGAATGAGATTGCTGATGCGTCCGACGAGGCTGAGACTGAACTCGCGGGCGTCGCGCAGTGATTATTCGATATAAGAGACTTTGTCAAAGTTGAGTTGGTCGAGTTCGCGAACACGCGGCGGCTTTTCAGGATAGCCCAGTGATAAAATCGATTGGCAGGCAAAATTTTTGGGGAAGTTCAAAAGCCCGCGCAAATAAATTTCACTTGGCGAGTCGTCTTCAGCCACGCGGTTGCGCACTTGTATCCAACAGTTGCCGATACCGAGCGAAGTCGCCACTAATTCCATACTCATCATGGCAACGCAACTGTCCTCAACGTAAGTGTCCGATTTGTCTTTGTCGGCAACTACGACGATTGCCGCCGCCGCGCCTTCCAACATTTTGGCAACGACTTTGCGGCAGTGCGACATTTTTTCCAACAGCTCACGATTTTTCACAACGATAAATTCGCAGGGATATTTCGAGTGACCGCTCGGCGCGAGCAATGCCCCGCTTAAAATTTTCTTCAACGAGTCGTCAGAAATTTTTTCGGCGGTGTAGCGGCGCACGCTCCTGCGCGAACGCATGACTTCCAACATATCCATTTTATCAAGTCCTTTCTACAAAAATAAGTCGGAGACTTTTACAAGCCCCCGACTTTTTTCTTTACGATAATTTTTTACTGCATGAGACTTTGAACGGGCTTAGCCTTGAGAACGTTCTTGGGAATGTCGAATTTCTTCTTGGCGGCGGGGTCAGCGGGATAAGTCGTGTATGCGCGAATCTCGCTGTAATAGGCGATTGTCTCAAGCATATTGCTTATCTCGTCTGTCCATTGCTGATTGGGGTCGTTGAGTGCGGCGCGTGCCAATTCCTGAATTATGCCCGAAAGATTGAATTGCATTGCGACGGTGTGCCAATCGCGCTTATCAATCGTCCACATGTACCAAACGCCGGCGTTGCGCAGTGCCTTGTCGAAATAATCTGTAACCGTATCTTGAATGGGATTGTCGGCGTCGGCGGGATTTTCGTCAGCCTTAGTCTTGAGCGAATCAGCAAGGCGGTCGCCGTCGACTTTCACAAGCATAATGCGGCGATAGTCATTTTCCTGCAGAATCGTAACTTCTTTGGTGTCGGCGATAATCTCTTCGATTTCCTGCTCGTTGGGCGTGGCGATAAAGTCGGTGATAGCAGCGGCGAGGCTAGGCGTCGTGAATTTTTCCCATTGCTTGTCGGCTTTGAAGTAAATGTTCATGTCGTTGCCGCTTTGAATCATGTAATAGGGGATAACTTTTTCGCTGACGGAGCCGGTGTCGTCGTAAATCCAAATGGAAAATTCGCCGGTCGATTTAAAGGTATCGCCGTCGAGCATACCCAAAAGTTCAAGCTCAGCCTGAACGGAAGGCGACGCGAATAAAATATCCTGCCTGAAAATTCTATCTTCTGCGTCGGAGTTGGAGAGCAAAGCCTCGCGAAAAGCCTTCATGCCTTCCGAGTTGGGGTCGTCCGCCGCGAAGGTTTTCGCAGGGAAAATGATTGCGCACAGCATCATTATTGCCGCGCAGAGTCCGAAAAGTTTTTTCATTAAAAGTCCTCCTTATTGATAGGGGTTAGGGGTTAGCTAAAACCTAATACCTAAAACCTAACACCTAATACCTAACTTTAGTGAATTTTTTTGCCGAGATCTTCAAAGAACGAATTGCACATTCTGCCGAACATGCCCTTTTGCGCTTGGAAGTCGTTGCGGTCGCGGGCGTCCTTGCGAGCAAAAACCATTTCACCGCGACGCGCCTCGTACATTTGCATAGTCATTTCGATTGTCGAGACATCGACTCTGCGCGGCGGATAAGTCACAGGCACTTGAACATAATGAGTTTCCTCGCGGCGGTTGCCGTAGCGGTCGCGGTAGTAGTGAGTTTCCTTGCGATTTTCCCAAACGGTACGTTCCGGCTCAATGTAGAAATTGTTGGCGATTGTGTCGACATTGCCGATAACCCAAGCGTCTGCGATTCTGTAGGCATTTTGCATGACGATTTGCCGTGCCTGCAACGGATTTGAATAGGCAATGTTTTCAAGGTTCATGCCAAGTTGATAGCCGAGCGTGCGATAAGCCTGCGCCTCAGTTATGATTGTGCATTTGAGCTTGCGTGCGCTGTCGAGGAAAGTATCCTGCATGTTGCGCATGGCGATTGTCCCGCCGTAATCGACGCCCGGACTAACCGTCATATCAAAGACGATAACATTCCTCACGTTGCGGAAGTAGAAGTTTTTGTCGTACCAATCGTCTTTGGTCGCGGAAACGTTTTGCGGTACAAGTAGAATCGCCAATAACATCATCACACCGAAAATTTTTCTGATAAACATAAATTCACCTCCAAAAATTAAATTTATAATTAGTGATGCGCAATCCGGAAAATAAAACATTACGCATTGCGCATTTCTAATTCTTAATTGCAGTGTCCTACGCTCTGCGCGAGGAGAATAATTTTATCGGCAGAGAGTCGGACATTTTCTTGAACTCAGTTCTTCACTGTTCATTTGAATTACGCAACTTTACAATCGAAGTATTTATGCCCGCCGTGTTTTGATAGTCGAACGAGCCGTAATTGTCGGTTATCTGCTTGACGAGTCGAAGTCCGATTTTTTCTTCGCCGCGACGTGCAGATTCAGATTCAATTTTTTTCATTTCCACCTGCGGATTGAATACGTAGTTGTCGTCGCAAATTGTGATATACAAATCATCTTTGATTATGACGCGAATATATGACACGCACAATTCTTTTGATTTGGCACCATGAATTACGACGTTATTTAAAAGTTCTTCCGTGATGACACCCGCGAACATTGAAATTTTTTTGTCGAAACTGTTGAGCTTGCAAAAGTTGACAACTTCATCAGAAACTCTTTGAATCTCTTCCTGTGAAAAAAATGTGCGTTCAATCACTTGAGCTTTGCCGAAGTTCTCATCAACTTTTAACCAAGCATCGGGCTTGAAAGTTACTTTGCCGTAGTCGTAGAAAACAGAACCGGCGATAATCGCTAAACAGGCAAGCTCTGCGAGTGGAAAGGACAACCAAACTCCGTCGGAGCCGATAAACGGAACCATTACTGCGGAAATAAACGCCATCATCAAATTCTCGAAGATTGGCATTCCGTCAACAAGCCAAGTGTCCTTGTTTTTCGTGCGATATTCTTCCTTGAGATTATATGCGCGGGTGAAAATGCCGCAAATACCGTTAAGCATTAGGAAACTTGGAAAAATCCAAAGCATCTCTTGCGCGATAGACCATGCCTCTTCTGTCTGCTTGAATTATGTTCATAATGTACGCTTTAAGAGTGACACCAAGATTAAATGTGAGTGCAGGCTTGCCGATTTTAGCACATTCCGCCAATTCGCTCCAACAAATATTTGAAAAAGTCGTTTGCTTCCAACCATATTTGACAAGAAATTTTCTGAACAGATAAGCGCACGTAATCAGATAACTTAAAGACGTTGCCAAGCCCAGACCGAAAGCTCCCATATTCAGCAACAAGACAAACAATATGTCGAAGAAAAGATTCAAAACGCCCATTAAAGCAATGCTGTATTTGGAAATCGTTTTGTTGCCGTTAAAGTTCAGGAACCACAACAACAGCGGGTAAAGTGCTTGACCGATTACGCTTAAGGAGTAGCCGGCAATATATTCTTGCAGACGAACAGCAACTTGACCTTGAGCACCGAGAATCGCCGCCAGCTCTGCACGTCCGAAGAAAAATACCGCTGAAAGAATCACTGCCTCCGCGCTGAGTAAAAGTATCGCGCTGTCAAAAAGAGCACGTAATCCTTTATTGTCACCGCGACCGCGATATTGTGCGCAAATTATCTGCACTCCCATTATAATAATCCAAACAAAACTGATGACAGTTATAACTGGCAAGAAAAAACCCATTGCGGCTTGAACTTCGCTCTCCAGAAAAAGAGCTGTAATGGCACTGTCAATGAAAGGATTAAAAAAATACGCGAATTTTTCCGCTATGCTGACGAACAACAGATTGAAAAAAGATTTTCTGATTATCGCCTACTTTACCTGTTGAGCTTTGGCATTTCTTATTTCAAGACTTTTATCGTTCGAGATACTCAATAAACTTGCCTCCTGTTTAAATTAAGTTTTCTTGCTGGGCGTGTAATAGCCGCCTGCCTCCAAGAATTTGCAATATTCACCGACGGCGATAACAAAATTCGTGAAACCTTCCTTATATCCTGCCGCCGTGAGTTTTTTCATATCGGCTTCGGTGAAACTCTGATATTTGCCGCGCAGTTCGTCGGGAAAGTCGCAATAGGTGATTTTCATTTTGGAATTCATTGACTCAATCATTGCCCTGCCGACTTCGTTAAAGGTGTGCGCGTGCCCCGTGCCGCAGTTGTAAATGCCGTTGTCGATTTTATTTTCCAAGCACCACAGATTAATCTTGGCAACGTCCTTGACGTAAATGAAATCGCGCTTTTGCTCGCCGTCACCGTAGCCGTCCGTGCCCTTGAAGAGTCGGGGACCGCCGCCGAGTTTCATACGCTTGTAAATCTGATAGAAAATCGACGCCATTTTACCCTTGTGACTTTCCTGCTGACCGTAGACGTTGAAATATCTCAAGCCGATAATTTTACTTGGAACTTTGTCGACAAACTGACGAACATATCTGTCGAACAGGAGCTTTGAAAAGGCGTAGGGGTTCATAGGACTTTCGCAAGCCTCTTCCTCGCGAAAACCGCGCTTGCCCATGCCGTAAACCGACGCGCTCGACGCATAAATAAACGGCACTTGCTTTTTAATGCAAGCCTTGAGCAACTCTTTGGAATAGTCGTAGTTGGTTTTCATCATGAAGTTAACGTTGTACTCCATAGTATCCGAACACGCGCCCTCATGGAAAACCGCCTCAACATTTTTGCCGAAGTCGACGCGCTGAGTTTCCTTCAAAAAATCGTCCTTGTGCTGATAATCTGCAAAGCGCAAGCCGACAAGGTTTTTGTACTTGTCATCGCCGCCCAAATCGTCGACGATTAAAATATCTGCGCGACCGCGCTCGTTGAGTGCGCGAACGATATTGCTACCGATAAAGCCCGCGCCTCCCGTTACAATAATCATGGTCTCAACTCCTTTTTTAGATTGAGTGTTTTAACTCTACACTCTTAACTTATTTATTTTATGGACATAATAAGCTCATGGAGCTTAGTCTCGTCAATGACCTTGTCGAAACAAATCTTAGCGAGATAATCCGCCGTGCCGGTCGTGCTCATCGCGTCGCGATACATTTGCGCGGCTTTTTTGTCGACAAGAGAATCTGCGCGGCGGTCGTAAACAATCAGCTCAACTTTAACATAACTTCGCAGATAAGTTTCGCCAAAGCCCGTCAAGTTGTCGACGTACTGGCTGTAGCTGTGAAGAATCGGGCAGATAATTATATCAGCGTCGAGTTTTTGCGCGAGCGGTCGCATTGCGTCTTGCAGGCGAGCCTTTTTATTTTCGGAGCGCATTTGTTGCCAAAGATTTTGAAGGGCTTGCGTCGTATCTTTCGTAGGCAAATACTCGGCGATTTGCAAAGTCTTGTTCATTGGAATGTGTGACGCCCGCGCAAGTTTCGTTTCAAGTTCAGCGCACGTGTCGTAGTCGGGGATTGTGCTGTTGAAAATTATCGGCAAGCGGGCAATGCGCACGTGACTTGCCGCCGCCGTGAAAGGTATCAGCATTAAAATCATCAGCGCGAATAAAAATCTTTTCAATCGAAGTCACCTCTTCACCCACATTATAATTGCCGCGCGAAAATTTTTCAATCAAAGGTTCTGCAGGAAATTTCCCGCCGCGCTAGAAATATTCCCTAAGCAAGGAGGAATTTTTATGTTAATTGTATTTGGATTTGAGGCTTGCCCTTACTGCCAGAAATTGAAACGTTATCTTGATTCGCGCGGCGTGGAGTATGAATATCGCGATATTGAACTTGACGAAGAGGCGGAGAAGGAGTGCCAAAGAATTTCGGGCGACTTAACCGTTCCCGTGACGACGATTGACGGCATTAATTTCGTTCTCGGCTTCGACAAGAAAAAAATCGACGAGCTGATTGCGAGCGCATAAGGAGGAAATTTCATGAGCGTTTACGACTTCACGGTCAAGACAAAGCGCGGTGAAGATAAACCGCTGGCGGATTACAAAGGCAAGGTACTTTTAATCGTCAACACGGCGAGCAAATGCGGCTTTACGCCCCAGTTCGCGGAGTTGCAAAAACTCTACGACGCCTACAAGAACAAGGGCTTGGAAATTCTCGGCTTTCCATGCAACCAGTTCGCGGGTCAAGAGCCGGGCACCAATGACGAAGTTCAGCAGTTCTGCAAGCTCAATTATGGCGTCACGTTCCCGATTTTCGCAAAAGGTGACGTGCGCGGCGAGACTGCTCAGCCGTTGTTCAAATACCTCACCGCGCAGAAAAAGTTCGCGGGCTTTGACATGAATCACCCCGTTGCCAAACCTCTGCTCGATGCCTTGCAGAAAAATTTCCCCGAATACTTGGAAGGCGACGGCATTAAATGGAATTTCACAAAGTTTTTAATCGACAAGAACGGCGAAGTCGTTGCGAGATTCGAGCCGACCACGACGCCCGCCTCAATCGCCGACGACATTGAGAAACTCCTTTAAAAATTTTTCAGCAAAACAAAAGCCGAAGGGTCGAAAAGACTTTTCGGCTTAAAACTTCAAAGGGGCTGTGATATATGCCTGAGATTCAAATTTTAATCGTCCTGGTGGTAATTCTCGCGCTGATTTTTGATTTCATAAATGGTTTTCACGACACGGCAAACGCAATCGCGACCTCCGTCAGCACCCGCGCCCTTTATCCGAGTCATGCGATAATATTGGCGGCGGGCTTTAATTTTTTTGGCGCAATGGTTTCGACGGGCGTCGCGAAAACGATTGGCGGCGGGATTGTCAGCTCAGCTAGCCTTATCGACGAGAAGACGATTATCGCGGCGTTAATCGGCGCAATCACTTGGAATTTATTCACGTGGCGAATCGGTTTGCCTTCGAGTTCGTCGCACGCGCTGATTGGCGGCTTAATCGGTGCGGTGTTAATCTCGGCGGGCATGAGCGGCTTGAATTGGCAAGGCATCGGCAAAATTTTTCTCGGACTGATTTTGTCGCCGGCAATCGCGTTTTGCACGGGTATTATCATCATGAACGTAATCTTTCGCGCTTTCGAGAGATTTTCGCCGCACTTTATCAACGACAAGTTCCGCCGAATGCAAATCCTCTCGGCGGCGGCGATTGCTTTTTCTAACGGCTCCAATGACGCGCAAAAATCTATGGGCATAATCACGCTTGCGCTTTTCAGCGGCGGCTTTATCGCGGAGTTTGAAGTTCCCTTGTACGTCAAAGTTTTGTGCGCGTCGGCAATGGCAATCGGGACTGCAACGGGCGGCTGGCGCATAATAAAAACCGTCGGCGGCAAAATTTTCAAGCTTGAACCACCGAGCGGCTTTGCGGCGGATTTAAATTCGTCGTGTGTAGTATTCGGCGCGACGCTATTAAACTTGCCGGTCTCGACGACGCACGTCGTATCGGGTTCGATAATGGGCGTGGGCACGGCAAAGCGAGTTAACGCAGTGCGTTGGAGCGTCGCAACTCAAATGGTCAAGGCGTGGGGAATTACAATCCCGATAACGGCGGCAATCGGCGCGGTGACCTTCGGGCTGGTCACGTTCGTTCTTTAAATTTTTACGCGCTTGCCTTGAGCTTAGCGATTTCGTTCATGAGTTCTTGCGCGAAGTTGGCGAGAGCCTCCTTATCTTTTGTTGAGCCGGAAAATTTTATTGGCTTGCCGTAGACAACTGCGAGGCGCGGAAGAAATTTCTCCTTAGAAAAAATTTTCTCAGTGTCGACGATTGCGGCGGGGATAATGGCGGCTTTTGTCATTGCGGCGATTAAACTAACACCCGCCTCCGCCTTGCCGAGCTTGCCAGTCTTCGAGCGCGTACCTTCTGGAAAAATTCCTAAACACTTGCCGTCCTTGAGAATTTTTACGGCGGTTTTAATCGCGGTCTTGTCGGCGGCACCGCGCTTGACGGGGAAGACGTGCAAGCCTCTGCAAATCGCCGCCATAATCGGATTTTTGAAAAGCTCTTCCTTGCCCATGTAATTGACTTCGCGGGCAATGAACGTGCCGAGAAATGGCGGATCCCAGTTACTGACGTGATTCGCCGCCAAGATAAATGCGCCTTCCTTTGGAATATTTTCCGCGCCGATAACTCGCGTCCTAAAAATTATCCCGAACCAAAAGCGGCACAGGACTTTGAAAATTTTGTAAAACATTACGCGGCAAGCTCCAAAATTTTTTCAACGACCTGTTCAATGTTTAAGTTGGTCGTGTCAAGAAGGATAGCGTCTTCGGCTTGAGCGAGCGGAGCAATTTCGCGTTCGGAGTCTTGTTTGTCGCGCAGGGTAATTTCTTTTTTTATCTGCTCAAAGTCCGCCGCAAGATTTTTTTCTTTAAGCTCCTCAAAACGTCTGCGAGCGCGTTCCTCGACGCTTGCCGTTAAAAAAATTTTCAAGTCGGCGTTGGGAAGGACTTGCGTCCCAATGTCGCGCCCGTCCATTATGACCGAGCCTTGACGCGCCATTTCGCGTTGCAGTTCGGTCAACTTTTTTCTGACGAAGCCGAACTTTGCAACGTCGGAAGCCCCCTTGCTGACTTCGGGCGTCCTAATTTCCTTTGTGACTTCGCGCCCGTCAAGGAAAACTCGCGCCGCCTCGTCCAACTTAATATCAATGTCGCCAATCAAATCCTCAACGGGCTTACCGCTGAGCAAAGCCTTCAATGCAACAGCGCGATACATTGCGCCGGTATCGATGTAGGTGTATCCGAGACGCGCCGCGCAGATTTTTGAAACGGTGCTTTTGCCCGCACCGGCAGGTCCGTCAATCGCGATAATTTTTTTCATGAGTGATTCTCCTTTGCGTTTTCTTAATTTTTGACAAACTCCCCACGCCTAAAGGCGGGGGATTCTGCTATCAACAACACTTGCCCGAAAATTCGGGACTTACAGTATCTCAGTCAAGGGTCGTTGCCCCAACCCTTCAATCAAAATGTTTATCGCGGCATTTCTGTCTCGGTCGTGATGTGCGCCACATTTCGGACAAACCCATTGCCGAATTTTTAAATCTTTGACTTGCGGATTCTTTTCTCCACAACAATGGCATAGCTGACTTGACGCGAAAAATCTTCCCACTTCCACAATCAGCGTTCCAAACTTGCTCGCCTCGTACTTCAAAATTTTTACGAAGTCGCTAAATCCCAAATCTGAAATTTTTCTGCCCCAAAGTTTCTGCATTGCCTTTACGTTCAAATCTTCTATGCAGATTGTGTCGTAATCAAGGCAAAGTCTTCGCGCCAATTTGAAATGGAAGTCGTGCCGCTGATTCGCCGCTTTCTTATAAAGTCTTGCAAGTTTCAATCGCGCTCGTTGTCTATTGTTTGAGCCTTTACTTTTGCGCGACAATTCTTTTGACGCTTTAGCAATCGCCTTTGAATTACTCGTGAAAAACAGCGGGCTTGTTACGTTTTTTTCCGTCCGACGCCGTGAGAAAAGTTTTTAATCCGAAGTCAAAACCAACTCTGTTACCTGTTCGCGTCTCAACTTCAAAACTTTTAGCGTCCGTCACGAGGTAGACGTAAATGTCCCCCAAACTGTCCCGTTTGATTGTCACCGTCTTAATTTTGCCGCTAACTCGTCGCGACTTAAAAAATTTGTAGCTCTGCCCGTTAATCGTCAGAATGTGATTGTCTTCGTCAAGTTTCCAGCCCGTTTGTTTGAGCGTAAAAGATTTGTACCGACGAACTTTTTTGAATTTCGGCGGCGAACAACGAACTTTGCGCTTGATACTCCCGAAGAACAATTCAAACGCTCGGTTGATTCTCTCAGCTACGTCTTGCACTGCTTGCGAGCCGTATTCCAACAAGTAACTGAACTTCGGCAATTTCTTGAGCTGGGTTAAATGTTTTTTGAGTTTGTTTTGGTTCAAAAATTTGCCAAACAATTTGTAGTAGCGTTTGTGGAGAGCAATGCAATGATTGAATGTCAAAGCCGCCGCATTGATTTGCGCGTGCAGTTTAGCGTTATGCTCAGATTTGTAGAGCTTGTAGCAAAAAGTTTTCATTGCATTTACCTCCAGCAACATTTTAGCATTTTAAAAAATCAAAAACAAGGAGGTTTACGACGCGTTTGATAACAGAGGCGCAAGCTTTTTGCAATAGGTGGGCTTTTCATGATATAATCGCCAAAACTTTTTGGAGAGATAATTTCATGAACAAGATTGATTCGGCTCGAAAGGTCGCGATAATCTGCGCGGCGTGTGTGCTTGTCAATGTCGCCGGAGCGTTCATTGCGCAGAGCTTTAATCTGCCGATTTACCTTGACACCTACGGCACGATTTTTGTCGCGGCTTTGGGCGGCTATGTGCCGGGTATCGCCGTCGGCTTCTTCACAAATTTATTCAGCGCAATGTTTGACATGTCGGAAATGTATTTCGGCATTGTCAATATTTTGGTCGCGATTCTAACGACTTTTTTCTGCAAGCGCGGCTACTACGAAAAATTTTCCAAAGTCTTGCTGACGATACCGCTGACGGTTTTGCTGACAAGTTGTCTCGGCGCGAGCATAGAGGAATTAGTTTATCTTGCCGAGCCGTTCGATTCGTTCGAGAAATTTTGGAGCAAGTTCCAAGACAGTTTCTTGATTGAACTGCCCGATAAGGGCTTGGCGATTTTGATAGCGTTCTTTTCAATTAGAGCGGTGCCCGACGGCTTGAAGGAAAATTTTTTGTTGCTGGGGAAAATGCAAGCCCCGCTGTCGGAGGAAATGCGCAAAGACTTGAGGCACGAGAGAAGTTTTATCCGCTCGTTGCGAACAAAAATGATTTTTAATTTGATAGCGGTCACGTTGCTCGCGGCAATTTCGATTTCGTCAATCAGCTACATGATTTATAAAGACTCTGTGTTAAGCGACCGCAAGCGAATTGCCGACGGATTAATTTCAATGGCGGTGAACGAAATCAATCCAAAGCGCGTTGATGAGTTTTTGGAGTTGGGCTACGCGGCGGAGGGCTATCGTGACATTGAGCGGAAACTTTATAAGATTCGCGCAAGCAATTCCGACATAAGATTTCTTTACGTCTACAAAATAATGGAGGACGGTTGCCACGTTGTCTTTGACTTGGACACGCCGAACATGCCCGCCTCGCCGCCCGGCGAACTTGTCGAGTTTGACGAGTCCTTTGGACCTTATCTGCCCGATTTGCTCGCCGGCAGACCCATTCCCCCGATAATTTCCAATGACAAATTCGGCTACCTGCTGACGATTTACAAGCCGGTTTATAACAGCGTGGGCAAGTGCGTTTGCTATGTCGGCGTGGATTTTTCAATGGATATAATTACGGATTACGGCAGAATGTTTATCTCAAAAGTCATCGCGCTGTTTTCGGGGCTGTTGATTTTTATCTTCGTGTTGGAGCTGATGTTCATTGAGAACAATATAATTCTGCCGGTCAACACGATGGCTTATTGCGCGAAAAATTTTGCTTACGACAGCGAGGAGGCGCGTGAGCAGAACATTGAGCATATAAAGAGTTTAGAGATAAAAACTAACGACGAGATAGAAAATTTGTACGAGGCATTTCTCAAGACGACTTCGGACAGTATGCATTACTTTGAAAATTTGAAACGCTCTAAGATACAGCTTGCGGTCATGGACGAGTTGGCGCATACGGATTCGCTGACGGGCTTAAAAAATAAGACGGCTTATACCGAAACTACGACTCGCCTCGACGCGGAGATTGCGGCGGGCGTCGCGGATTTTGCGATAATCATGATTGACGTAAACTTTTTAAAGAAAGTCAACGACACTTACGGGCACGAGCGCGGCAACGAGTATTTGATTAACGCCTGTATGCTCGCGTGTTCGGTTTTCGGCGAAGGAAATGTTTATCGCGTCGGCGGAGATGAGTTCGTCGTGATTCTTGACGGAGAAAATCTTACCCATTGCGAGGCTATGGTTAATCGCCTGCGCGGCGTGATTGAGAAATTCCGCGCGGATAAAACTTTAGAGGCTTGGGAAAAAGTTTCGGCGGCGGTGGGCGTTGCTCACTACAGGGCGGGCGTCGACAAGACGGCGGACGAAGTTTTCAAGCGCGCCGATTCGGACATGTATCAAAACAAATTGGCAATGAAGGCAACTCGGAAGGATTAAAGTCATATCTTTGGACGTTTTTTAGAAAGTAGACAAAGCATTTGCAGGAAATATGCCGACGACCGCGAAAACCAAAAAAAAATCTAAAGGCGGTGAAAGGCATGAAGGAGGCAGAAATCTATCTTGAGGAAGTAAAACAAATCCCGCTGATGAGCGCACAGGAAATTCACACGCGGCTTTTGCGGGCGGCGGCGGGCGACGAAGAAGCTCAACTCGAACTTGTCAACGCGAACTTGCGGCTTGTCGTCGAGTGTGCAAAAAAATACGTCGGGCGCGGCGCACCCTTTGCCGACTTGATTCAGGAAGGCAATCTTGGACTCATGAAGGCGGTCAAAAAATTCAGCACCAAAGGCACGGCGACCTTCGTCGAGTACGCGCAGGAGTGCATAGAAAAAGCAATCATTCGCGGCTTGCGTGAAATGAATTACGCGGCGGAAGTAGCTCTGCCGACTGATGAAACTGTCGAGGAATTAACGCTGACTGATTTGCTGACCGACGGCGAAATTTCCTTAGAGCGCATGAGCCGCCAAGAACTTATGGAAAATCTTCGCAAAGCATTGAACACGCTAACCGCGCAGGAGAAAAAAATCTTGGCGTTGCGTTTCGGCTTAGGAACAAAACGCGCCTACTCTCGCGAAGAAGTCGCCGCAATGTTCAAGACAAACCCCGACAATATTTTCGCAGTCGAATCAAAAGCATTAAAGAAACTCAGCCGCGCCGAACGTCTCAAAGAATTCCTCTAAACATTATGAAAACTTTTTGAAAAAAGTCTTTGCAATTTATAACGCGGTATGCTAAAATAGCCAAGCAAATTATAAATCGGAAGGACGATAGTAATGTCGGTATTAGATTCAATCGGGGGATTCGTAAAAAAGATAACAGATATAATAATGCCGCCCGTAGACCCTGCGGAAGAAGACGAGCCAAAAGAAACACATAAAGCCGAGACTAAAGAACCCGAAAAAGCCCCAGAACCTGCAGAGGCTAAGCAACCAGAGCAAACCGCCGAACAGCCCGCGCAGAAGAACAAGCCTTTTATACAAAATTTCCAAGCAGAAAAACAAGCGGTAAGCGGCGGTTACGGCGGCTTTACAAGGACAAGAGTTAATACAGCCGACGGCGTGACGACCGAACGCGGAATGCGCTACGAGGCTTACACGTCAGAGGCGTCAGTTCGTCCGAGCTTGGCTGTAGTAAAAACCGCGCAGATCACAATGAAAATCTACAGCCCGACAAAGTACGATGAGCAAATAAAACTAATCGGCGAGGATTTACTGAAACGCAACGCGGTTGTCGTAAACTACGAGGGCACAGACGCGGCAACGCAACAGCGAATCGGCGATTTCGTCTTGGGCGTGATTTACACGATAAACGGGCACGTCGAGATGATTTCAACAAAAATCGTGCTGTATGTGCCGGAAGGGTTCGAGGTTGAAAGCGCGAAGGTGGCAATGGCGGCAAATCTAAGAAGATACAACTGAAAAACAGCGGGCGAGAAATAGCCCGTTTTTTTTTACAAGGAGAGAACAATGAAATATTTGACGCAGGAAAGAGCTCCGATAATGGAGGCGTTGGAAAAAATGAAGGCGGCGCGATTGGTGCCGTTCGATGTTCCGGGTCACAAGCGCGGGCGCGGCAACCCCGACTTGACAGAATTCTTGGGGCAAAGATGTTTGGATGCCGACGTTAATTCAATGAAACCGCTCGATAATTTATGTCACCCGATAAGCGTGATTCGCGATGCGGAAATTTTGGCGGCTAATGCCTTCGGAGCGACGCACAGTTTTTTTATGACGGGCGGCACAACTCAAGCGGTTCAAGCAATGATATTGACGGTGTGCAAGCCGGGCGATAAAATAATTCTGCCGCGCAACGTTCACCGCTCGGCGATTAACGCGCTGATTTTGTGCGGAGCAATCCCCGTTTACGTCAATCCGCAAGTCGACGAACGCTTGGGAATTTCTCTCGGCATGAAGGCTCAAGAAGTCGCCGACGCGATAAAAAATAATCCCGACGCAAAGGCGGTGTTGGTCAACAATCCGACTTACTACGGCATTTGCTCGAACATTGAGACGATAACGCGCGTGGCTCACGAACACGGCTTGAAAGTTTTGGCGGACGAGGCGCACGGGACTCATTTCTATTTCAATAAAAAATTGCCGAAGTCGGCGATGTCGGTCGGCGCAGATATGGCGGCAGTCTCAATGCACAAGTCGGGCGGCTCGCTTACGCAGAGTTCGTTGTTGTTGACGGGCGAAAATATCAATGCAGGCTACGTTCACCAGATAATCAACCTGACGCAGACAACGAGCGGTTCATATTTGCTGATGGCGAGCTTGGATATATCGCGGCGGAATTTGGCACTGCGCGGGCAAGAAATTTTCGACAAGGTGATAAAGCAAGTCGAGTACGCGCGCGACGAGATAAATTATTTAGGCGGCTGGTACGCTTACGGAAAGGAGCTTGTCGACGGCGGCGCAATTTATGATTTCGACGTGACTAAGTTGTCGGTGTATACAAGAAGCGTGGGGTTGGCGGGCGTTGAAGTTTATGATATTCTTCGCGACGAATACGACATACAGCTTGAGTTCGGCGACATTGCCAACATTTTGGCGTATGTGTCGGTTGGCGACAGGGATAAAGATATTGAGCGGCTGATAAGTGCCCTTGCTGATATAAAAAGAATTTATCGGAAAGATCCCGCGCGGCTTATGAAGTCGGAGTACATTGCGCCGATAGTCGACGCGACGCCCAAAGAGGCTTTTTATTCGGAAAAAATTTCGTTGCCGATAGATGATACGGTCGGCAAAACGGCGGCAGAATTTTTGATGTGTTATCCGCCCGGCATTCCGATATTGGCTCCAGGCGAGCGAATCACCAAAGAAATTCTGGACTATGTGCGCTACGCTAAGCGCAAGGGTTGCCAAATGACTGGTCCTGAAGACATGACGATTAAAAATCTTCAAGTAATGGCGTGAGTTGCCCCCTTTTTGCCAAAAAGTGGGCACGCAAAACCAGCCGAAACTGCTACTGCTCTTCACTTCGATTTGGCGAATCATTTCATTTTGTTTGTTGAACCTACTTTCTTTCACCGGCGAAAGAAAGTAGGCAAAGAAAACCGCCTCGCGGGGGCGTCGCCGCTTCAACATCCTGTTGAAACGCGGCTTCAAGGGGCGGCGTCCATGCCGCCCTCCCTCAACTATCCAACTACCCGCTACGTTTAGAATGTTTTGGAGGTTTTAAAATGCTATGGTTTAGCGAGTATCATACGGCGAACGTTCGCTTGTCGTTGAAGGTTGATAAACAACTTTTCGGCGAGACGAGCGACTTTCAGCGCGTGGAAATATATGAGTCGACGGAATATGGGCGCGTGTTGGTTTTAGACGGGCGAATCATGACGACCGAGCGCGACGAATTCATTTATCACGAGATGATAACGCATGTGCCCATGTGCGTTAATCCTTCGATAAAAAAAGTGTTGCTGGTGGGCGGCGGCGACGGTGGCTCTGCGCGGGAGTTGCTCAAGTATGAAACGATAGAGAAAATAGATTTAGTAGAGGTGGACGAGACAACAGTTCGCGCGTGTCGAAAGTTTATTCCACAGACGGCGGGTTGTCTCGATAATCCGCGCGTGGAAACTTTTTTTGCCGACGCTTTGAAATTCGTTCGCCGCAAGTCAGACGAGTACGACTTGATAATTGTTGACTCAACGGATCCTTCGGGCGCGGGCGAGGGACTTTTCACTAAAGAATTTTACGGGAACTGCTTTAACGCGCTGAGGTCGGCAGGCATTTTGATAAATCAGCATGAGAATCCTTTTTACAATCGCGACGCGCTGGCAATGGAACGGGCGCATAAAAAGTTGACGAGTTGCTTTCCGATTGTGCGCGTGTATCAGATAAATATCCCGACGTATCCGGCGGGGCAGTGGCTTTTCGGCTTTGCGTCGAAGAAATATCACCCGACACTTGACGCGGACTGCGCGGCTTGGGAAAACTTGCAAATTGAGACGCGCTACTACAACACGAAAATTCACGCGGGGGCGTTCGCGCTCCCGACCTATGTTATAAAAAAGTTGCGCGCGGCAGAATAAACTTTTCAAGTGTCGTCTTAACGGGCGGCATTTTTTTTGCGCAGATTAACTTGATAAAAAATTTTCGCAAAACTTGATCCGCCAATGTGGATCATCTATACTGATAAAAAATTTTATTGAGAGGAGTTGATTCCGTATGAAAGAGTTTGTCTTTGACCTTCAACGTTTCGCGGAGTACACGGACGCCGAAAGTGCGACGATTCAAAAAAACTGTCTGCCGCATTTGCGCATGATCAGCAACATCGCCAAGAATCCTCTGGTTAGCGGACTCGTTTCCACGCTCGAAAATTTCAAGGACGGCGTCGGGAACATTTCAAAAGAAATTTTGCCCATATATGAGTTGGTTGCGTCTTTTTACAAAATAACTCGCGGCAACTCAGGCACGACGATTAAGAAGAAGGGCGACCAAGACAAGATACTTCGGCTCCTTGAGGACGTGGAGATTTTAAAATCGTCAGTAGAAATTATTGACTCGATACTTGATCTCGTCGACGGATTGGCGGGCGTGGATACCCAGAAAATGATCAAAGAGCCTGGCGAAATAATACGCGAGGCTTTAAGCATCAGCAATACCGTTGCCAAACTCAAGGACGCAGGTTCCGACACTATAGTTTTATCGTTGATTGCGACGACACTTTCTTACGGGTTGAGCGTTGTTTCTACACTTGACGGCGTGACGGCGGATGAGCAGAAAGAGATTCGCAAGGCGGCTCTCCGTTTGGGCGTTGAATCCATTACGTCGGCTCTCGAAGAAATGGGACATAATCTTGACAATTATACTGCGCCCTTCGGCTGGGTCTCCGCAGGTATTTCCGTCGGGCTTGCCGTAATCGAAGGCATATCGCAGTACAACGACAGAATTGATTATTACAGCGACGACGGCTTGCCCGAAGATATTGTTCGCAAGGAGGCATTGATTGATGCCATTGCCAGCGGACTTCACGAGGGCTTGAGTAATTATCTCATGGGCGCGGACGACGCCATTTTTAACATTTCAAAATTTTTGAGCGAGGGTTGTAATTGGCTGGCACATGCTCTTTCGGGCACGCTCGACAATTATCAATTCTCTGTCAGCGAAATGAACTACGTAGAATTTATTCGCGAGATTGCCAAAAGCGGCGAGTACCACAGCACGAGCGACGCCGACGCCATTACGGTTTCCGCTAACGGTATCAGCCTTTACGCACAGGACGGCAACGATTATATCGAAAATCATTATTCCAAAGTCACAATTCTTGCGGGGCACGGCAACGATATGATTTCAAGCTACGGCGGCGCGAAGTACAATTTAATCGTCGGCGGCAACGGCAATGATAACCTCTTTATCATCAACACGCTAAGCACGATTGAAGGCGGCAAAGATAATGACTTCATTCTTGTTCGTAAAGGGAAAAATAAAATTTACGGCGGCGCAGGCAATGACAATATCATAGCTTACGGCGAAGGCAACATCATAACCGGCGGCGCGGGCGATGATATGTTCGACTTGACCGAATCGACAAAAACCGTTATCGAATACACGGCGGGCGACGGCACCGATGTTATTTACGGCTACGACGTGAGCGACTTGATTAAAATTAAAGGCTCCTACTCGACGCAAGTCAGCGGCAACGACATTTTGATTCAAGTTGCAAGCGGCGGGATTATCGTCAAGGACGCCAAAGATTTAAAACTCAACCTCAACACGATTGAAGCCGACGAAAACGAGACGCTGGACAACGACACGCAAGGCGGCTTTACTCCCGTCAGCAGCGGGATTGTCTTCATGCCGACTTTCCGAGATTTGGGCAATGCAATTCGCGGCACCAACGGCAATGACAGAATCGAGAACACGCTCGATAACGTCATGATTTACGGCTTTGACGGTAACGACACCATTATCAACTATGGCGACAACGTCACGATTAACGCGGGCAACGGCAATGATTCGATTCTCAACTACGGCGCGAGCGTTAAGGTCAACGGCGGCGCGGGCGACGATTATATTTTCAATGACGGCGAGGACGTTTCGATTAACGGCGGCGCAGGAAAGGACACCGTAAAAAATACGGGTAATAATTCTATAATCGACGGAGGGGACGGCATGGACAGTATCAAGAACAGCGGCGAAGGTACCGACATCAATTCGGGCGCAGGCGTCGACCGCATTGTCAACTTGGCGAGCGCGGTCGAAATTTACAGCTATCTCGACGACAACTATATCACCAACAAAGAAGACGACGTTACGATTGAGGGCAGTGAGGACAACGATTATATCTTCAACAGCGGCGACAGCGTTTCAATCAATGCGGGCGCGGGCAATAATTCTGTTTCGATTGACGGCTCGGCGGACGGCTATCAGACAGTCGAGGCGGGCAACGGCAATGATACCATTCAAGTCGGCGACCGCGACGAGACCGAAGAGCAACGCTACTACAATAAAATTTATGCGGGCGACGGCAACAACTACATTAACAACAGCAACGTTGAACTTTCGACACTAAGCGCAGGCTCAGGCAACGATACAATCATCACGGGCGGTGGCGAAAAACGTTACGATAATTACACT
>JBGUYA010000093.1:0-5509 GCA_045118435.1 Quinella sp.
GACGTTAAGGAGCAGGAAAAATTTCTCGGCTACGGTTGGAGTAACGCAAAAGGTCGCGAAGGCATTGTTCATAAAAAACGCGGCGGATTGCTCTTCGACAACAATAACCGCGCCGCCGACAATACCCTTGCCGCCGTCATTCGCGCAGTTTTCAGCGGCGAACAGCTTCAAATCCCCGCGCTCGAAAAATATTTCCACTACGCCACGCTCGCCGACCTCCTCGACTTCGACAGCGATAAATTCAACAAAACTATCACGCTTGCCAGTCCCGATTATGCGCCAGCCGAATACAGCGGCGACTTTGAAACGGTTAAACTCGGTGAAGTTGCTCCGTTTGTCACGGAACGCACGACGATTGACGAAATTCAACTTTCCGACTTCGTAACGACCGATAACATGTTGAAGGACAAGCGCGGGATTAAAATTTATGACGGCGTGCCGCAAATCTCCGCGCTCACGAAGTTTTTAGCTGGCGACGTGCTTATCTCGAATATTCGCCCGTATCTCAAGAAAATTTGGCTCGCAGACCGCGCAGGCGGCTGTTCACCCGATGTTCTCGTTTTCAGAAGTCGCGACGAAAATATTTTGCGCCCTGAATATCTCTTTGAAGTCTTGCGGCAAGATGATTTCTTCGCATTTGCAATGGCGACGGCTAAAGGTATGAAAATGCCGCGCGGCGACAAGGATAAAATTAAAACTTACAAGCTCCCGTTGCCGCCCGTTGAAGCGCAGAGTAAAATTGTCGAGGAGTTCAAGGCGATTGACGCGCAACTTGTCGCGCAGGTCGACACGATTCAAAATCTCGACGACGATATTCAAGATAAATTTGATGAGCTGTTTGAAGGTAAAAATTTTCCGCGCGTTAAGCTCGGACAAATTTGTAATACATTGAGCGGCGGAACACCCGACACGAAACGCGAAGATTTTTATTCAGGAAAAATTTCATGGATAACGACGGTTGCACTTGGCAAAATCTTCATTGATGAAAAAGACACAACGAATTTTATAACAGAAGAAGCTGTTAGAAAAAGTTCAACACATTTAATTCCGGCGAATACAATTTTATTCGGGGTACGGGTCGGCGTCGGCAAATCTTCAATAACAAAAATTCCAATCTGCACGAACCAAGACATTGTAGCTTTAATGGACGTTGACAAAGAACTTTACAACAACATTTTTTTAAAGTTTGTCTTGGATTCTTATCAATCACATTTCAACTCAATCAAACGTGGCATGACGATTAAAGGAATCACTGCAAACGATTTAAAATCTGTCCTTATCCCGAATGCGCCGCTTGAGTTGCAAGAGGAATTTGCTGAGTACGTAAGAGCATGCGAGGCAAAGAAAGAATCTGCGCGGGCGCGTCGCGAGGAATTGATTCTTGAGCGCGAGGAGCTTGTTCGGAAATATTTTCGGTAAGTCTTGCAAAATTTTGGGCGGCATGATATATTTTTAACGTCGAATAGACAACTACAGATCGTCAACATGATAGTCACAAAAAGCCCCCCGAGCCGCTAACTCGGGGTTCAAACGTCTTTCAACGCTGTTCGTTTTACAGATTAACGATAATATTTTCGATAAGGCTTGCAAAATTTTGGGCGGCATGATATATTTTGAGCGTCAAATTGACAACTTATATAAACGTTACCAAGAAACAGTGGCAAAAAAAGAACCCCGACGGCCAATCGGGGTTCAAACGTTTTTCAACGTTTTTCATTTTATAGTGTAATGATAACTATCGGGCTGTCTGTTATTTAAAATGCCTGTCCAGCCACTTGCAGATGAAGTACAAGCTTACGCCTGACACAACATTTGCTACGACGGTCGTTACGAACAACGTTACCAAGAAGCTCACCACCTTTCATGGGATAGAACCCAGTGGCAAATGCATTTTACAAGAAAACTTTTCACGCGGCAAGCGAAATATTTTCGGTAAGTCTTGCAAAAAGTTCGGCGGCATGATAAATTATCTGCAAGTGTAACGAGAAACGTACTAACCAAGAAATTCTCGGCGATGAGTCGGGGATTTTTTGGTTTATGCAGGAAAAATCTTTCAAAACCCGAATCAACAAGGCAAGGAGGCAAATAAAATGACAATAATAACGAAAGACGGAAGTTTGGCGGAAGTCGAGGGCGCGGAGGCTCTGCACTCTTTGAGACACACCGCCTCGCATATAATGGCGCAAGCGATAAAACATCTCTACGGCGGCGCGGACGGCAAGGGCGTCAAGCTTGCAATCGGTCCCGCGATTGACAACGGCTTTTACTACGACATTGACACCGAGAAAAAAATTACCGACGACGACTTAGCCGACATTGAACGCGAGATGAAAGCTATCGTCAAGCAAAACCTCAAGCTCGAACGCTCGACGCTTAGTCGCGCAGACGCGCTTAAAAAATTCTCCGACGAGGGCGAGACTTATAAAGTTGAGCTGATTGAAAATCTGCCCGAAGACGCGGAGATAAGTTTGTTTACGCAGGGCGACTTTACTGACCTCTGCGCGGGACCTCATGTTCAATCGACGGGTAAGGTTAAAGCGTTCAAACTCATGAGCATTGCGGGTGCGTATTGGCGCGGCGACGAACATAATAAAATGCTCCAGAGAATTTACGGCACGGCGTTTGAAAGTAAGGACGAACTTAAAGCTTATCTGACCATGCTTGAAGAGGCGGCGCGTCGTGACCACAGAAAACTTGGAAAGGAGCTTGACTTGTTCAGCTTGCATGACGAAGGTCCCGGCTTTCCTTTCTTCCACCCCAACGGCATGATTATTCGCAACGAGCTGATAAATTATTGGCGCGAAGTTCATCGCCGCTACGGCTACCAAGAGATTAAGACGCCGATAATTTTAAACCGCAAGCTTTGGGAGACTTCGGGTCATTGGGATCATTACAAGGAAAACATGTACTTCACGCAGATTGACGAGGAAGATTACGCGGTCAAGCCCATGAATTGTCCCGGCGGCATGTTGGTTTACAATACACATGTGCACAGCTACCGCGACTTGCCGTTGCGTTTGGGCGAGTTGGGGCTTGTGCACCGTCACGAGAAAAGCGGCGTCTTGCACGGCTTGTTTAGAGTTCGCAACTTCACACAAGACGACGCGCATATCTTCATGACGCCCGCGCAGGTCGAGCCGGAAATACAAAAGACGATTGACCTTTTCGACGAAGTTTATAAAACGTTCGGGCTGACGTACAAGGCGGAACTTTCCACGCGCCCGGATAACTCAATGGGCGATGACGCGACTTGGGAACTTGCAACCGACGCGCTTAGAAAAGCACTGGATCATCGCGGGCTTGAGTACGTCATTAACGAGGGCGACGGCGCGTTTTACGGACCGAAGATTGACTTCCACTTGAAAGACTCAATCGGGCGTACATGGCAATGCGGCACGATTCAACTTGACATGCTCTTGCCTGAAAAATTTGATTTGAATTATATCGGCGAGGACGGCGAAAAACACCGCCCGATTATGGTTCATCGCGTCGTTTACGGCTCAATCGAACGTTTCATTGGAATTTTGATCGAAAATTACGCGGGCGCATTTCCCGTATGGCTTGCGCCGGTTCAGATAAAACTTTTGCCGATAACCGATTTACACGTTGCCTTTGCAAAGGAGCTTGCCGAAAAACTTTTCAAGCTCAACCTCCGCGCAGAAGTCGACAGCCGCAACGAGAAGATTAACAAGAAAATCCGCGACAGCCAAGTTATGAAAGTCCCGTACACAATCGTTATCGGGGACAAGGAAGTTGAGACGGGCGTTTTGCCGATTCGCAAGTACAGCGCGAAGGACAGCGTTCAAATGAGCGTTGACGACTTTATCGCTTACGTTCAAGAAAAAATCTCTGCGCGGTCTGAAAATTTTTAACTCATAACCGATTCACACGTTGCCTTTGCAAAGGAGCTTGCCGAAAAACTTTTCAAGCTCAATCTTTACGTATTGTCCAAATATCGATGTAAACTCTTTTACGCCGTTGCCGTAGTAGTATCTGGTACCGGCTTTTTTTATACGCCATGCTTGCTCCTGCAATAAAATAATTCTCCCTGTAAAAAACTTTTTTGTTTATTATAATTTGCTTGTAAAACATTGGACATTTAAATTTTGTTGGCACGGCAGGAATTTTAATCGACGCGGCAAATAACCAAAGCATTAACGAAAAATTTTTGACCGCAATTATATTTCAGGAGGGATTACATTGAGAGAGTTGGACGTTAAACTCATAACCGAGAACGTCGCCGAGATGTGCAAGGAGGCGGCGTATTATCTGCCGGAAGATGTCTATCGCGGACTCAAGCGCGGGCGCGAGACTGAGCAATCTCCCGTCGGTCAAATCGTTCTCGACCAAATTATTAAGAATGCCGAAATTGCGCGGGCGGAGGATCGTCCCTATTGCCAAGATACGGGCATGACGATTGTTTTCTTGGAAGTCGGGCAGGACTTGCACATTGTCGGCGGCAACCTCGAAGACGCTATCAACGCGGGCATTGCCAAAGGTTACACGGAAGGTTATCTGCGCAAGTCGGTCGTCGCCGAGCCGCTGTTCAATCGTAAAAACACTCAGAACAATACGCCGGGCGTCATTTACACGCAGATTGTGCCGGGCGACAAGCTCAGCATTACGATTGCGCCTAAGGGTTTCGGCTCGGAGAATAAGTCGGGCGTGAAAATGCTCGTGCCGGCTGACGGCGTTAAGGGCGTCAAGAAAGCTGTCATGGAAATTATTCTTCATGCGAGTATGAATCCTTGTCCGCCTATGGTTGTCGGCGTTGGTATCGGCGGTACTATGGACAGAGCCGCGCTCCTTTCCAAAAAAGCTTTGACGCGCTCAATCGACGAACGCAATCCCATGCCCGAATACGCGCAGCTTGAGCAGGAGCTTCTTGACATGATTAACGCGACGGGCATCGGTCCGCAACTCGGAGGAACTACTTCTGCGCTTGCCGTTAATATTGAGTGGGGCGCAACTCACATTGCCGGCTTGCCGGTTGCCGTCACGATTTGCTGTCACGCAATGCGCCACGCCCATCGAGTAATTTGAAATTAGGAATGCGGAATTAGGAATTGTAAAGTCATTGCTCATTACTAATTCCTAATTGATAGAAGGGAGAGTTTGATAGAATGGCTGAAAGTATCCGAATCACGACGCCGTTCACGGAGGAAATGTCGCGCAAGCTCAAAGCGGGCGACAGCGTCCTCATTACCGGCACGATTTACAGCGCACGCGACGCCGCTCATAAAGCTATGACGGAGGCTTTAGCTCGCGGTGAGAAATTGCCCGTCGATTGGCAAAATCAAATCGTTTATTATCTCGGTCCCACACCTGCAAAACCCGGCGACCCGATTGGCTCTTGCGGTCCGACGACTTCGGGGAGAATGGACGCTTATACTCCGACTATGCTTGATCAAGGAATTAAAGGCATGGTCGGCAAAGGCTCGCGCACGAAAGAAGTTGTCGAGTCTATGAAAAAGAACGGCGCGACTTATTTTGCGGCAGTCGGCGGCGC